>RFGE01000080.1 GCA_003696105.1 Deltaproteobacteria bacterium
CCCGCGCGGCGCACCGGGCGCGCGGCACACGCCCGCGCGGCGCGCCGGGCGCGCGGCACACGCCCGCGCGGCACACGCCCGCACGGCGCGCCGCGGCCGTCGCTCCGCGCCCGCCCGCGTCACCGCGCCGCGGCGAGTTCGCGCACGGTCGGGCGGGGGCCGGCGGCGGGCGCAGCCACGTCCCGGTCCGCCGGCAGCGCGGGCCGGCGGTACAGCCCGCGCGCCCGATTGCGCCGGATCGCGAGCAGTTCCCGCACCCCGCGCACGGCGTCGCGCACCGGATGGATCCGCGACCGCGGGTCGTCCGACCACGTCACGCCGACTTCACGCACCGAGTAGCCGAGGTCGCGGGCGATGGCCAGCACCTCGAGGTCGAACGACCAGCCGTCGATGCGCGTGCGGCGAAACACGTCCCGCGCCGCCTCGGCGGACAGCGCCTTGCAGCCGCACTGGGTGTCGCGGATGCCCGGCACGAGCACCAGGCGCGTCACCGCGTTCGCCAGCCGGCTCCACGCCACCCGGTAGCGCGGCTGCGGCCGGTCGACCGCCGCGCCCGCGACGTACCGCGAGCCGATCGCGATGTCGGCGTCGCCGAGCGCGACCGGGTTGACGACCTTCGGCAACTCGGTGGCCGGAATCGATCCGTCGGCGTCGTACAGGACGCGCACGGCGCCGCGCGCCGCGAGCATGCCGACGCGAACCGCGCTTCCCTTGCCCCGGTTCGGGCGCGTCGCGATACAGCGGATCGCCGGCCGCGCGCGCGCGATCCGGCGCACGAACTCGGCGGTGCCGTCGGTCGAGCCGTCGTCCACGACGACGATCTCGTAGCGCTGGCCCGCGGCGGCGAGGAATGCGTCGACCGCCGCGAGGGTCGGCCCGATGCGGTCGCGCTCGTTGTACGCGGGGATGACGATGGTCAGGTCGCACAGATCGGTCATGATGGTTCTCCTCGTGGCGCGAACACCAGCCGCGCCTGTGTCGGATAGGTCCACGTCGCGAACACGACGCACGCGGATACGGCCTTGGCCGCGAGGTACGCGCCGCGCAGCACCCCCACCAGCGCGCCGACGACGGCCGCGTTGAGCGCCGCGGCGCCGCCGGCGACGACCGCGAACCGGCCCACCTGCCGCCACCGCAGCGGCGAGCGGTCGCGGAACGCCCACCGGCGGTTGAGCGCGAAGCACACGCACGCGCCGCACAGCGCCGCCACGGCCGCGGCGGCCGCGGGCGGCGCCGCCGCCCGTTCGACCAGGACGACGAGGGCCGCCAGATCGGCCGCCGAGCCGATCGCGCCGCACGCGCCGCTGCGGGCGACGCGCGCGAGCCGGGCGGCGCGGGCTGCGGGCTGTGCACTGCGATCGGCGGGTGCCATCGCCCGGCCGTCGTGCGAGCGGCGTGCCACGCGCATTTTCGCGGCGTTGGCATGGCGGCCGTCGACGACTCGCCGGCGGTCGTCAAACCGTCGACACCCGCGGCCGACTACCGCACCGTTGCGGCGCGATCTCGGTCACACCGGCCACGCCCGGGCCAAAGTGGCGCCGGCGCGCGCGACGGGCGGATCCCGCCGGCCGCGCCGCGCCTGGTCACCGGCACCGGGCGGCGGACTGCTATAACCCGCGGCCATGCTCAGCGCCGTCAGCACACGTCATCGCGCGATCGTCGCGGCCCTCCACAACGGCGACGAGTTGATCGGCGCACTGCGTGCGCTGTGCCGCGAGCATGCGATTCGTTGTGGATACATCCGTGGAACCGGCGCGCTGGCCTACGCGGCGGTGTGCCCGTTCGATCCGGCGACCCGGACGTGGCAGCCGCCGCGCGAGATCGACGGTCACCTGGAACTCGTGTCGCTGACCGGGACGATCGCGGAGCGCGACGGCGAGCCGGCCATCGAAGTGCGCGCCGCGGTCATGCGACAGACGGCGCTCGGGCTCGACCTGGCCGGCGGCCGCCTCACGGACGCGCGCGCCCTCGCGGTCGACCTCGTGATCGACGCGTTCGACGATCTTCGTGCGCGCCGTGGCATCGACGAGGGCACCGGGATCGCGGCGTGCACCGAACTCGCGCCGGCGGCCGACCGAACGCCCGCCGCGGCCGGCGCGCCGGTGCGGTCCGCTGGCCAGACCGATCGCGGTAACGCGCCGCGGTCGCCGGCGTCAGGGGATCCCGGCGGCGCGTGGGACCACGACGTCCAACTCCACCCCGGCGATTGCATCGATCACCCGAGCTTCGGCCGCGTCACGGTGCTCCGCGTCGAGGGCGAGCAGGAGTACGCGCACATCCGCCTGCGCAACGGGCGCACGGTTCGCCTGAGCCTCGACGTCATCGCGCTCGTCCCGGCCGGAACCGCCAACGGCCAGCGCGTGTTCTCCGCGCGCGTCGACGGCAGCCGCGCGCGCCGGCGGTGACCCCGTCGCGCGAGGAGGGCCGTCGGTCCGCGCGCGATACGCGGGCGGCGTCACCGGCCGCGCAGGCGAGCGCGACCGGCGGGTCTGCTATTCTGCGACCACATGGCAGACGACGCCCCGAAACTCAAACCCACCGGCCCGCGCGCCCATCGGCTCATCCTCCCGCTCGGGTTTCGCGTGCTGGTCAAGGTCCTGCGCGAGGACAACCGCACGGACACCGGACTCTACCTGCCCGAGGGCGCCAAGGAACGCCACAACGAGGCGCTGTACGGCGAGGTGATCGAGGTCGCGCGCAACAAGCCGACCACCGAGGAGCCGGCGGAGAACGTGTCCGGCGTACCCAACGGGTCGCGCGTGCTGTTTCGCAAGGACGCGGGAGTTCGCGTGCCATGGGACGACTCGCTGCGCTTGCTCGACGTCAAGGACATCCTCGCCACGGTCGAGGAGCACACGGACGACGAGGCGCACTGAGCGGCGCCGCGCCGGAGCGCGCGTCCGGTCAGCCGCCGGCGCGCGCGAGCCACCAACCGGGCCACAGCCCCATCTGCACCACGGCGAGCGCGCACACGACGAACACGAACACCGCCGCCGGCGACGCCAGCGTCGGCGGCTCGCGCAACGGATCGCGGAAGTACATCGCGGTCACGAGGCGCAGGTAGTAGTAGATCGACACCACCGAGTTGAGCACGCCGATGACGACCAGCCACAACAGCTGGCCGTCCGGTGCTCGCATCGCCGCCTCGAACACGTAGAACTTGCCGAAGAACCCGGCCAGTGGCGGGATGCCGCCGAGCGACAACATGAACACCGTCATCGCCAGCGCCGCGCCGGGATGCGCCTTCGCGAGGCCCGACCAGTCGTCGATCAGCTCGCGCTCCTCGCCCCGCGAGCCGACCCACGCCGCCACCGCGAACGCCCCCACCGTCGTCACCGCATACGCGATGAGGTAGTACAAGAGCGCCGGCTGCGCCGCGGCGACGCCGATGCCGGCGGCCGCCACCGCGACCAGCATCGTCCCGGCGTGCGCGATCGACGAGTACGCGAGCATGCGCTTGACGTTGTCCTGGCGGAGCGCGCCGAGGTTGCCGACCGTCATGGTGATGGCGGCCAGCGCCGCGAAGATGCCCGCCCACCCCATGGTGCCGTACGGAAGCACGTCGCCGCCGAGCGCCGCCGGGAACACGCGGAGCACCGCGGCGAACGCGGCCGCCTTGACGCCCGCGGCCATGAAACCGGTCACGGGAGTCGGCGCACCCTCGTACGCATCCGGGGCCCACATGTGGAACGGCACCGCGGCGACCTTGAACCCGAACGCGACGATCAGCAGGTACATGCCGCAGACGAGCAGCGGGTCCGTCGCGTCGGCGACGGCGCGGCTCGCCAGGATGCCGAGGTCGGTCGTACCGGTGGCGCCGTAGACGAGCGCGATCCCGTACAGCAGAAACCCCGTCGCGAACGCGCCCATCAGAAAATACTTGAGGGCAGCCTCGGCGCTGCGCGTCACGCCCCGGCGCGACGCGATGAGCACGTAGGCGCCGAGCGACATCGTCTCGATGCCGATGAACGCGGTCACCAGGTTGCCGGCGCTCGCGAGCATCACCATGCCGGTCGCCGACAGCAGCAGTACGCCGTAGTACTCGCCGAGTTCGAACCCGTGCTCGCGCAGGTAGTCGGCGCTCGACATCGCGGTGAACGCCGTGACGCCCGCGACGAGCACCGCAAACAGCATCGACAGATCGTCGGCGACCACCATGCCGCCCATGAGCGTGCGCGATCCACCGTCGAGCTTGCGCCACAGCACGATCGCCGCGACGGCGGCGACCGCACAGCCGGCGACCGCCAGCTTCATCAGGAAGCCGCGGCGCTCGCCGGCGGCGAACGCCTCGGCGACGACGAGCAGCGTCGCCGTCCCTGCGAGCGCCAACAGCGGCAGCTGCCACAGCAGATCGGACGGCGAAAACATCATCGCTCGCCTCCCAGGCCGCCGGCGCCGGTCGCGTCACGCGAACCGCCCGCGTCCGTCTCGTCGCCGCCGACGATCACGACCTTGCCGCCGTAGCGCGGCTGATACACGTAGGGCTCCCCGCGGTCGGCGAGGTCGACCTTCTCGCGGTACGTGTCGACGAACCGCGTCACGGACGCCTCCATCCGGTGAAGAAACGGCTTCGGCATCACGCCCATGACGAAGATCATCGCGACCAGCGGGATGAACACCCACGTTTCGCGGCCAGACAGATCCGGCAGCGAGCCGTTCTTGTCGCGGTCCAGCGGACCGAACATGACCTTTTGGAACATGTACAGCAGATAGACGGCGCCGAGCACCACGCCGGTGGCGCCGACGAGCACGAGCAGCTTCGGCTTGTAGAGGATCGCCAGCGCGCTGCCGCCGCGGTTGGCCTCGAACGCGCCGAGCAGGGACATGAACTCGCCGACGAACCCGGACAGCCCGGGCAGCCCGGCCGACCCAAGCGTGACGATCAGGTAGAGACCGGCGAACACCGGCATTTGCTTCCACAGCCCGCCGAACTCGGCGAGCCGCCGCGTGTGGCGCCGCTCGTACAGCACGCCGATGCCCAAGAACAGGCCGCCGGTCGTGAGCCCGTGCGACAGCATCGCGTACACGGACCCCTGCACGCCGATGTGGTTGACGGCGAGCAGGCCCAGCACGCAGAAGCCGAGGTGCGACACGGACGAGTAGGCCACGAGCTTCTTGACGTCCGTTTGCACGAAGGCAACCGCCGCGCCGTAGACGATGCCGGCCACCGCGAGCCCTCCTAGCCACGGCCCCAGCACGTCCGCCCCGTGCGGGAACAGCGGCATGGCGAACCGGAACAGCCCGTAGACGCCGAACTTGAGCAGCACGCCGGCGAGGATGACCGAGCCGGCCGTCGGCGCCTCGACGTGGGCGTCCGGCAGCCACGTGTGCAGCGGAAACAGCGGCACCTTGATCGCGAACGCCAGCGCGAACGCGGCGAAACACCAGACCTGCGCCGAGTGCGGCAGCACCAGCGCCTGCAGTCGGTCGAGCGCGAACGTGTAGTCGCCGGTGACCAGGCCGTGTTGCACGTACACGTACAGGATTGCCGCGAGCATCGGCAACGAGCCGACCATCGTGTAGATGACGAACTTGATCGATGCGTACAGCCGCCGCTCGCCGCCCCAGATGCCGATGAGCAGGTACATCGGCACCAACATGAGTTCCCAGAACACGTAGAACAGCAACAGGTCGAGCGCCAGCAACGCGCCGAGCATGCCGGTCTCGAGCACCAACACCGCCGCGACGAACTCGCGCACCTTGTCGTCGATCGCCTTGTGGGCGCTCAGCAGCACGATCGGCGTGAGGAACGTCGTGAGCAACACGAGCCACATCGACACGCCGTCGACGCCGAGCGAAAACCGCGCGCCGATGCTGTCGATCCACGGCTTGTCGAACAGGAACTGGTAGTCGGTCGCGCCGGTGCGAAACCCGACGAGCAGCGCGAGCGACACACCGAACTCCGCCACCGCGACGGCGAACCCGATCCCGCGGTGCAGCGCCTTCTGGTCGCGCGGGATCAGCAACAGCAACGCGGCGCCGGCCGCCGGCAGCAACAACAGCACGGGCAGCAGCGGGTTCACGGGGCCTCCTGCACGTCGACCGTCTTGTCCACGCGGCGGGTCGTTCCGAACACGCCGTCGGTAAACCACATCGTGATCGGATAGGAGTTCGCCGCGGGGAACGGGTGCGTCACGCGCGCGCCGTCCGCATCGGCCGCGCCGTCGCCGTCGAAGTCCCACTCGATCCGGGCCGACTGCGCCGCCGGCCCGGTGCCGACGTCGGCCTCGAACTCGACGGTGTAGGGCCCCACCGCGCGGTAGCGGAAGTCGGCCTCGCCGCGGTTCGTGAGGTAGAAGATGGCGGCCGCGCCGAGCAGCACGGCGACCAGATACCGCTGCACGTAGCCATTCTGGATGGCGCGCACCGCGCGGCCGGCCAGGTCGATCGCGGTGGCGGCGCCGGTGACGAGCAGCGTGTCGATCACGAACCGATCGACCACCTCGAACAAGAACTCCGACGCGGCGCGGAACGGCCGCACGATCACCGCGTCGTACAGCTCGTCCACGTACAGCTTGTCGCGCACCCAGCGCCACAGCAGCGCGCCGAGGCCGGCGGCGGTCCACCGATCGACCACCGCCGACGGCCCCCGCCCGTACAGCGCGCGGGCCGCGAAGATGCCGGCCAGCGCCAGCGCGGTCGCCAGGCCCATCAGGCCGAACCCGGTCGACGTGGAGACGTGCCCCACGTGCGCCTGCGACGTCGCCGGCTCGAGCCACTCGTAGATCTGGAGCCACGGCGGCTGCAGCGCGTGCGGGAACCACAACGCGCCGAGCACCGCGGTGAACCCGGCCAGCACCAGCAGCGGCACGGTCATCGACGGCGGCGACTCGTGGATGTGCGCGCGGGTGTGTTCGTCCGCACGGCATTCGCCGGCGAACACGAGGAAGTACAGCCGAGACATGTAGAACGCCGTGCCGACCGCCGCCGCGGTGAGCACCGCCCACAGCAGCTTGCCGTACCACGCGGGCCAGCCGGCGACGTGGGCGCCGAACGCGCCGGCGAGGATCTCGTCTTTCGAGAAGAACCCGGCCAGCGGCGGCACACCGCAGATCGCCAGCCAGTACGCGACGAACGCCAGGTGCGTCCACGGCAGCTTCTTGCGCAGGCCGCCCATCTTCGTGATGTCGCCGGAGCCGCTCATCGCGTGCATCACCGACCCGGCGGCCAAAAACAGCCCCGCCTTGAAGAACCCGTGCGACAGCAGGTGGAACACGCCCGCCGCGTGCGCGCCGGCGCCGACGCCGACGAACATGAAGCCGAGCTGCGATACGGTCGAGTACGCGAGGACCTTCTTGAAGTCGGTCTGCGCGAACGCGATCACCGCCGCGACGAGCGCCGTGAGCGCACCGACGCCCGCGACGATCGCCATCGCCCCCGGGGTCGTCGCGAACAAAAACGACAGCCGCGCGACCATGTAGACGCCCGCGGTCACCATCGTCGCCGCGTGGATGAGCGCCGACACCGGCGTGGGACCGGCCATCGCGTCGGGCAACCACACGTACAGCGGGATCTGCGCCGATTTGCCGCAGGCGCCGATGAACAGCAGCGTGCACGCGAAGAACGCGACGCTGCCGCCCCACACCAGCTCGCCGCCGAACGCCGACGCGTTCGCGTTGATGTCGGCGAACGACAGCGTCCGCACCTGCCAGTAGATCAGGAACATCCCGAGCAGGAACGCGAAGTCGCCGACGCGGTTGACGACGAACGCCTTGCGGCCCGCGTAGGCGTTGGCCTCCTTCTCGAACCAGAAGCCGATGAGCAAGTACGAACACAGGCCGACGCCCTCCCAGCCGATGAACATCACCGGCAGGCTGTCGCCCAGCACCAGGATCAACATGGCGCCGGTAAACAGGTTGAGGTAGCCGAAGTACGCGGCGTAGCGAGGCTCGTGGGCCATGTAGCCCGTCGAGTAGATGTGGATGAGCGTGCCGACGAAGGTGATCAGCACGACCATGACCGCGCTGAGCGCGTCGAGCGTGAACGCGATGTCGACGCGCAGCGCGCCGGTCTGCAGCCACGTGTAGACCGTCTCGTGCAGCGCGGGCGCGGCGCCGGTGCGGCCCGCGTCGTACCAGGCGTGCCACGCGTGCCACAGCGGCCCGAACACCTTGGCGGCCACGACGACGAACGCCAGCCCGACGGCCGACACCGCCACCGCGTGCACCACGCGACGCGGCAGCATGCGCCCGACCAGCAGATTGAACGCCGCGCCGAGCAGTGGCAGCAGCGGAATCCAGTATAGGGACAGGTCGCTCATGGGTCAGTGCCGTAGCGCGGTGAGTTCGTCCACGTTGACCTGCCGGCGGTTGCGGAACACGGCTACAACGATCGCCAGCCCCACCGCGGCCTCGGCCGCGGCGACCGCGATCACGACGAACGCGAACGCATGCCCCGCCATGTCGCCGTGCTGCCGTGCGAACGCGATCAGCGCGATGTTGGCGGCGTTGAGCATCAGCTCGATCGACATCATCACGATCAGCGCGTTGCGGCGCATCAGCACGCCGACGATTCCGATGCCGAACAGCACAGCCGACAGCACGAGGAAGTGGCCGATCGTGATGTTCCAGAACACGCCGGTCATCGCGCGTCCTCCTGTTCGGCGTGGCGCCGGGTCGGCCGTGCGACGGCGATGGCGCCGACGACGGCCACCAGCAAGACGACCGACACGGCCTCGAACGGGAACAGATAGCTGCGAAACAGCGTGCTGCCCAGCGCGCGCGTGGTGCCGAACTCGTGGCCGTTGACCGCCTCGAGCGCGGCGGGCGCCGCCTCGCGCACGCGCCAAAGCACCTGGCCGACCCGCACCAGCAGGTAGACGAGCGCAACCGTGGCGACGCCCTTGCCGGCGAGGCCGGACAGCGCCCACGGTTCGTCTTCCTCGCGGTTGAGGATCATCACGACGAACACGAACAGCACCATCACCGCGCCGGCGTACACCAGCACCTGAATCGCGGCGAGGAAGTGGGCAAACAGCATCACGTACACCGCCGCGATGGCGAAGAACGTGCCGACGAGCCCCATCGTCGCCGCCACCAGGTTGCGGCGGGTGATCACGAACAGGCTGCCGCCGACCGTCAGCAGGGCGAACAACCAGAACAGCAGCGCTTCGACTGGGCCGGTGCCTTCCACGTCATGCCTCCGGACCGCGGCACTTGGCCTCGAACTCGTCGCGGAACTTGGTCAAAAACGCCATCATCGGCCACGCCGCCGCCTCGCCGAGCGGACAGATCGTGTTGCCGGCGATGCCGTTGGCGATGTTGCCCAAAAGCTCCACGTCGCCCGGCTTGCCCTCGCCGCGCGCGACCCGCTTGCACACCTTCGCGAGCCACCCGGTGCCCTCGCGACACGGCGTGCACTGCCCGCACGACTCGTGGTGGTAAAAGTCCATGATTCGCGAGCACACCGCCGGGATGTCGGTCGTGTCGTCCATCACGACGATGCCGCCCGACCCGGCCATCGTCCGCAGCTGCCGGCCGCCGCCCATGTCGAACAGGCGCCCGCGCGTGACCTCGACCGGGCGGATGCGCTCGTCCTGCGTGAGCGCGTCGAACTCGATCGGCACGTCCAGCTCGTCGGCGGCGAGCACCGGCATCGACGTGCCGCCCGGGATCACCGCCTTGACCTTGCGTCCCTTCCACACGCCGCCGCAGATGTCGTCGATCAGCTGGCGGAACGTGACCGTCATCGGGATCTCGTAGACCCCCGGCTTTTCGACGTGGCCCGACACGCACACCAGGCGGGTGCCGCCCGAACGGCCGACGCCCAGCTCGGCGAACCACTGGCCTCCGTGCTCGACGATGTGCGGGATGTTCGACAGCGTCTCGACGTTGTTGACGATGGTCGGCTTGCCGAACGCGCCTTCGACCGCCGGGAACGGCGGCTTGAGCCGCGGCTGGCCGCGCCGGCCCTCGAGCGAGTTGAGCAGCGCCGTCTCCTCGCCGCAGATGTACGCGCCCGCGCCGCGGTGCACGACCAGGTCGATCGACAGGTCGCGGCCGCACACGCGCGGTCCGAGGTAGCCGCGCTCGTACGCCTCGTCGACCGCCTTCTGCAACACGAGGTACTCGCGCATCATCTCGCCGCGCATATAGACGAATGCGTGCTTGGCGCCCAGCGCGTACGCCGCGATGATCATCCCCTCGATGAGCTGGTGCGGGTCCCAGTAGACCAGCTCGCGGTCCTTGCACGTGCCCGGCTCCGACTCGTCGCAATTGCACACGAGGTAGACCGTCTCGGCCCCCTTGGGCACGAATCCCCACTTGATGCCGCACGGGAAGCCCGCGCCGCCGCGACCGCGCAGGTTCGACGCCTTGACCTCGGCGACGATGTCCTCGCGCGCCATGTCGAGCGCCTTCTTGAGCGCGCGGTAGCCGCCGAGCGACTCGTACACCGCGATCTGCTTGGCGTCCTCGCGGCCGAAGTGCTTCGTGACGACCTTGGTTCCCAGTTCGGCGGGCACGGCTACACGACCTCCGATTCGGGCCGCGGCCGCTCGCGCAGCTCCGCGAGGATCTCCTCGACCTGTTCCGGCACGACGTCGAGGAAGTAGCGGGTGCCGCACACGATCGCGGGCGCGTTCGCACACGCCGCGATGCACTCCTCCTCGACGATCGTGAACTCCTCCGTGCTCTCGCCGCGGCGGATGCCGAGCTTGTCCTCGAGCGCCGCGAGCACGTCGTAGGCGCCGCGCAGCATGCACGCGACGTTCGTGCACACGCGCAGCACGTTCGGCGCCGCCGGCTCGCGGCGCAGCATCGTATAAAAGGTAGCGACCCCGTAGACGTGCGCGTACGGCAGGTCGAGCGCCGCGGCGACGGCGCGCAACGCGTCGTCGTGCAGATGCCCGAACTCCTTTTGCGCGATGTGCAGCGCCGGCAGGCAGGCCGCCTGCTTCCACGGGTAACGCGCGGCGATCTGCTCGATTTTCTTGGCCGCTTCGGGCGAAAACTCAACTGCCATCGTGGTCCCTTCTCGGGTCGCGAACGGCCGCGAAAATACGGGCGTGGCAACCGGTAAGTCAAGGCGCCGGCAGCGCGGACAACGCCCGCCGCGCCGCCGCGCGCACGCCCGCGTCCGGGTCCCGTTCGGCGAGGTGCCGCAAAATGGGGGCGGCATCCGGATGGCCGATGCGCGCGAGTACGTCGATCACGCGCCGCCGGCCCGCCGGGTCGGCGTCGTACAGCCCGACCTCGACGACCGCGATCGCGTCGCGACCCGCCGCCACGAGTCGATCGGCCGCCGCGTCCGCCGCCGGCCCCGGCGGCCCCACGAGCACCTCCACCGCGGCCGCGAGCCGGTCGTCGGTATCGTCGCACGCCGGCGGCGCGCAGCCGGCCGCCAGCGCGAGCACGACGATCCAGGCCATCGGTCCGCGCACCCGCGCATCGTACACGCGCGCGGCCGCCGTGTGATAAACGTGCGCGGATGCAGAGGGACAAGCGGTCGATGCCCGAGCTGTCGCGGTTCGAGCGCGCGTCGGTTGCGGCGCTGCGCCTGGCCAACGAAACGGCGCTCAAGCGGTTGCAGAAGCCTTTCCACGTCCATTTTGGACGCCGCTGGGTCTACGCCGGCATCGCCCGCCGCCTGTTCGTCGACCGCGTCGAGCGCGTACTCGACCTCAACCCCGACCGGGGCGTGCTGCTGTGTGCCAACCACCGCAGCTTCTTCGACATGTACCTCACGATGCTCGTCCTCTATCACCGCCGGTGCCGGTGGCTCGAGCGCATCTACTTCCCGGTACGCGCCAACTTCTTTTACGAAAACCCCGTCGGCGTCCTGATCAACTGCGTCGTCGGCGGCGGCGCCATGTATCCGCCCATCTTCCGCGATCCCGCCAAGTCCAAGTGGAACGAGGACGCCGTCGACCGCATCTGCCGATTCCTGCAGGATCCCGGCACCGTCGTCGGCATGCACCCCGAGGGCACTCGCAACAAGACCGACGACCCGTACACCCTGCTGCCGGCTCAGCCGGGGACCGGTCAGATCGTCCTCAAGGCGCGGCCGATCGTCGTGCCGCTGTTCATCCTCGGCGTCGACAACGACTTCGTCGGCTCGATCGCGAAGACCTGGCAACCGAACTCGCACCTCACCGAGCCCGTCATCCTCACTTTCGGCGAACCGTTCGACTATAGCCACTACCTCGACAAGAAGCCGCGGCTGGCGCTGTACAAGAAGCTCTCCGACGAGATCGCCGCCGAGATCGCCAAGCTGGGCCAGCGCGAAAAGATGCTGCGGCAACAGATCCTCGACCGGCAGCTCGACCGCGACCCGCGCTGGGTCCACTGGCGCGAGCCGAGAAACGGCGCGCGGTAGCCGCCGCGGCGGCTCGCCGGCCGCGAGCGAGGCGCGGCGTGCACCCGCGGGGGCCGCGAGCGAGGCGCGGCGCCCCCGCGGCGGCCGCGAGCGAGGCGCGCCCCGCACCGCGACGGCCGCGAGCGAGGCGCGGCGTGCACCCGCGGGGGCCGCGAGCGAGGCGCGCCGCCCCCGCGACGGCCGCGAGCGGCGCGCGCCGCAGGTC
>RFGE01000081.1 GCA_003696105.1 Deltaproteobacteria bacterium
CCGTGCTCGCGCGGTCGCGATTGCTGAGCCGCGAGGAGCCCGCGCTCGGCGCCGCGCTGGCCGACTACCTACGCGGTGAGGGAATCGACGTTCGCCTCGGAGTCACGATCGACCGGGTCGACGGCGTCGCCGGCGCGCTGTGCGTGCAGTACTCCGACGAACGTGGCAGCCACGCGATCGACGCCGATCACGTGCTCGTCGCGCTCGGCCGCCGCCCCAACACCGCCGGGCTCGGCCTCGCCGACGCCGGCATCGCCACCGGCCCGCGCGGCGAGATCCTCGTCGACGAGCACCTGCGGACCACGCGCTCCGGCGTGTACGCAGCCGGCGACGTGACCGGCGGCCCCGCGTTCGTCTACGTGGCGGCCTACGCCGGGCGCCTGGCCGCCGAGCACGCGCTCACCGGCAACGCGGAGCCCTACGACCTGTCCATCGTCCCGCGGGTCACGTTCACCGATCCGGCGCTCGCCGCGGTGGGTCTCACCGAGACGGAGGCGCGCGCCCGCGGCATCGACACACTCGTGTCGGAGCTGCCGATGAGCCACGTCCCGCGTGCGGTCGCCGCACGCGACACGCGCGGCGTGGTCAAGCTCGTCGCCGACGCGGCCTCTCGCAGGCTCGTCGGAGCGCACATCCTCGCGCCCGAAGCCGGCGACATCGTCCAGCAGGCGGCGCTCGCGATCCGGTTCGGCGCGCGGATCGACGATCTCGCGCGGATGCTCCACCCGTACCTCACCAACGCCGAAGCGATCAAGCTCGCCTGTCAGTCCTTCGATAAAGACGTGTCGAAGCTGTCGTGTTGCGCCGCATGACGCGACCGGATGGAGGATGCCCATGATCGACCGCCCTCGAATGCGCCCTCGCGCGGCTGCCGCGTTCGCCGCGCTCGCCGTGCTCGGCACGGTCGCGGCCGGCTGCGGCCGCGGCACGGTCGCCCCGCCCCCCGATGCACCAGAGGCCGTGCTCGCCGTCGACGGCATGACGTGTGCGTCGTGCGCGGTGACCGTGCGAACGGCTGCCACCCGGGTCGACGGCGTCTACGACGCCCGCGTCGACGTAGACCGCGGGCGCGCACGCGTGCACTACGACCCGACGCGGACCACGCCCCAGGCAATTGCGGAGGCCATCTCGCGCGCGGGCTACCCGGCCAGACCGGCAGGGCCGTAGCCCTCGCCGCGATCGCCGGCCGTCAGCCTGGCCGCTCCGACTTGACCCGCGGCAACAGCTCGACGAAGTTGCACGGCCGGTGGCGGTTGTCGAGCTGTTGGAGCAGGATGCGGTCCATCGCCGTGCGGCACGCCCCCGTGCTGCCGGGCAGCAAAAACACGTAGGTTTGCTCGCACAGCGCCGCCTCGGCCCGCGACTGGATGGTGGACGTGCCGATTTCCTCGTAGCTCAACCAGCGAAACAGCTCGCCGAAACCGGGGATCGGCTTGGTGACCAGCGGCGCCAGCGCCTCCGGCGTGACGTCGCGCGGGGTGACGCCGGTACCTCCGGTCGCGATGATCACATCGATGTCTGGCCGGCGAATCCAGGCCTCGAACTGCTCGCGAATCGCCTCGCGGTCGTCGGTGACGATGGCCCGCTCGCGCACGACGTGGCCGGCCTCGACCAGCTTGTCGACGATGAGCTGGCCGGACGTGTCGGTGTCCACTGTGCGCGTGTCGGACACGGTCAACACGCCAACTTGCACCGGAATGAAGGAGCGATCCGCCATGGGCGGCCGACTGTAACGTGGACGCCCCCGCGGCGCCAGCCGCCGCGAACGCGCGGGCCCGTCGAGGAGGCTGTAGCGGATACCCGCTGGCTGCGGTCGCGATCTGCGGGCGATCTTCGGCGTACGTCCTCGCGCCCTTCGGTTCCGTATGGGGATACGCGCCCTCGTGCGCTGCGGGCGTGCGCCGAACCTCGCCTCGCATCGCGCAACCTCGCTGGAGCGCCTGTACGCAACAGCCGCCTAGCGAAGCGGCCGCAGGCCGCGGCGCGCCCGCAGCTCGTTGACCGCCTTCGCCAGATCACCGTCGGCGCGCAGCCGGCGGGACAGCGCGGCCGTCGACACCCCGGCGGCACGCGCCGCGTCCCCCACCGCGCCGCCGCACGCTTCCAGCAGATCGAGCGCCGCCCGCGCGCCGAGTCGCCACGCATCGCTGCGTCGAGGAAGTTGCGATTGCAACCACACGACCAGCTCCGGCGGTGGCCGATAGCCGTCCAGATCGACCGGCGCCCGCAGGTCGAACGCCAACCGGTCGCGCAGCCGGCGCAGCGCGCGCGCGCGGTTTTCGTGCTGCGACCGGCTCTCGGTCGCGATCGCCACCAGCCCGGTCGGCCGGTGGCGCAGGCGCACGGCGCTGTCGGTCTTGTTGCGCTTCTGGCCCCCCGGCCCCGACGCGCGGAACGTGTCGACGTCGCACTGGCGCAGCAGTGCAGCGTCGGACAGGCGCAGGTAGTCGTCGGCGGCCACGGCGTGGCATCATCGTGCCGCATGATCGCCCCCGCGCGAATCGTATTCTGCCACGGGCTCGAGAGCGGACCGCGCGGGCGAAAGACGGAAGCGCTGCGGGCGGCCGGATTCACCGTGGAGGCTCCCGACTGCCGCGGGGCCGATCTCGCCACGCGCGCCGACCAGATCGTGGAGGTCCTGCGCGCGGACCCGCGACCTGCGGTCGTCGTCGGGTCGAGTTACGGCGGAGCAGCGGCGCTGCTGGCCGCGGCGCGCGCTCCGGGACGAGTCGCCGAGCTCGTGTTGTGCGCGCCGGCGCTCGCCGCGCTCGGCCCGATCCCGCCGCCGCCGGTGCCGACCACGATCCTTCACGGGACGCGCGACGACGTGTGCCCGATCGAGGCGTCGCGCGCGCTGGCGCGCCACGACGGCGTCGACCTCGTCGAGGTGGACGACGACCACCGCCTCGCGGGCTCGCTCGACCGGCTCGTCGATGTCGTGCGCCGCGCCGCGGCCCGCGCGTGACCGCGGCCGCCGTGCAGCGCGGTCGGTCGCAGCCGAGCGGACGCGGAACGCATCGCGTCGATCGCCGCGTCCCCGCGTTCCGGCCGCGCGAACGCCGGCGGCGCGATGACAGCCTCTCGCAGCCGCTGACGGCCGATTCCCTCGCCCGCGCGATCGGCGTATGGTCCGCGGGATGGCTCGCTCGCTACGCATCCCATTCGTCGCCGCCGCCGTCGCCGCCGCCGCGTGCGGCGGCACCGGCCGCACTTCGCCCCACACGGCGCCGGCCACGCCGGCCGCGCCGCCGCAGTCGACGGCCGCGCCGGCGACGGCCCCCGCGCCGTCCGAGACACCGAAGCCGCCCGCCTTCCGCCTGCCGGATACCGCGGCACCGGTGTCGTATACAGTCGAACTCACCCTCGACCCGGCCAAGTCGACGTTCGACGGCGAAGTGACGATCGAGGTCGACCTGCGCGACGCGGCGACCGCGCTGTGGCTCAACGGCCGCGACCTCGACGTGCGCGACGTCGCGGTGACCGCGGGCGATCGCGCCGTGAGCGCGTCGGTCATCGACGAGCACGACGACGACGTCATCGGCTTGCAGTTCGGCGAACCGGTCGGCCCGGGACGCGCGACCGTGCGCATCGCCTACACCGGGAAGGTGTCCGACACCGACTTGTCCGGCGTGTTCCGGCAAAAGGAGGTCGACGACTGGTACCTGTACACCCAGTTCGAAGCGATCGACGCGCGCCGCGCGTTCCCGTGTTTCGACGAACCGCACCACAAGACGCCGTGGCAGATCACGATCCGCGCGCCCAAGGGCCAGGAAGCGTTCGCGAACACGCCCGAGGTCGACCGGGCGGACGATGGCGACTGGGTGGTCCACCGCTTTGCCCCGTCCAAACCGCTGCCGAGCTACCTCGTCGCGTTCGCCGTCGGGCCGTTCGACATCGTCGACGCCGGCAAGGCGGGCCGCAACGAGACGCCCGTGCGCATCCTCGTGCCGAAAGGACGCAGCGCCGACGCGCGGTTCGCTGTCGAGGCCACCGGGCCGATCCTCACCGCGCTCGAGGACTACTTCGACATCCCCTATCCCTACGAAAAACTCGATCAGATCGCGGTCCCCAACTTCTTCGGCGCGATGGAGAACCCCGGATTGATCACGTATGCGCAAAGCGCCCTGCTCCGCGCGCCGAACGAGGAGACCCCCGAGTTCTACCGGCGCTACGCCGGCATCGCGGCCCACGAGATGGCGCACCAGTGGTTCGGCGACCTCGTGACGATGAAATGGTGGGACGACCTGTGGCTCAACGAGTCGTTCGCCACGTGGATGGCCGCCAAGATCGTCGCGCAGTGGAAGCCCGAATGGAGCACCGGCGTGTACGTCGTCCAACAGCGCGAGCGCGCGATGGCCGCCGACGCGTTGCCCACCGCAAAACCGATTCGCCAGCCGGTGACGACCCGCGCCGACGTGTTCGGCGGCAACTCGGCCATCATCTATGCGAAAGGATCGGCCGTGCTCAACACGTTCGAGACCTGGATCGGCCAGGATGCGTTCCGCGACGGCATTCGCGCGTACATCCGCGACCACGCGTGGGGCAACGCGACGGCAGACGATCTGTTCGCCGCGATCGCCGCCCAGTCCAGCTCCGATCTCGCCGCGGCGTTCCGCACGTTCGTCGACCAACCCGGCTACCCGCTCGTGACCGCCGAGTTGTCGTGCGACGCCGGCGCGCAACCGGCGCTGCGCCTGTCGCAACGGCGCTACGTGCCCGAGGGCGCCGACGCCCCGGCCATCACCTGGCAGGTCCCCGTGTGTGCGGTCTACGAGGGCGGTCGCGACTGCACGCTCATGACCGAGGCGACCGCGACGCTGCCGCTGTCCCGCGCTCGGTCGTGCCCGACGTGGGTGCTGGCAAACGACGATGCGGCCGGCTACTACCGCGTCGCGTACACCGGTGACCTGCTGCGCGCCAACCTGCTCGGGCCCGGCGCGCGCAAGCTGTCGCTCAACGAGCGCATGATGCTCATCGGCGACGCCGCCGCGCTGGTCGACGCGGGCGCGCTCGCTCCCGCCGACGTACTCGCGCTACTCCCCAAGGTGCTGCGCAAGGACGACAACCCACACATCGTGCGCAGCACCGTGCGCATCGTGCAGTCGATCGACACCCACCTCGTTCCGGACCAGCTGCGCGCCAACTACGCGCGGTTCGTCCGCAAACTGTACGGCAAACGGGCGGCGCGCCTCGGCTTTACGCCGCGCAAGAGCGAGGACGACGACACCCGCATGCTGCGGCCGACGCTGCTGTCTCTCGTCGCCGTGCAGGGGCAGGACGCGCGCCTGGTGCGCCGCGCGCGCTCGCTCGCGGACGCGTGGCTGGCTGGACGCGCGACGATCGCGCCGGACCTCGTCGGCACGGTGCTCACCATCGCCGCGCGCGGCGGTGACCGCGCCTTCTACGACCGGCTGCTCGACGAGGCGAAGGCGACGAAGGATCGCACCCGCCGCGGCCACCTGCTCGCGGCGATGGCCGCGTTCACCGACCCGGACCTGGTCCGGCGCAACCTCGATCTGATGCTCGGCGACACGTTCGATCTCCGCGAGGCGGCGGTGTTCTTGCAAGCGCCGCTGGCAAACCCGGCGACGCGCGAATACGCCTACCAGTTCGTCAAGGATCACTACGACGAGGTGATGAAAAAGCTGCCGGCGTTCTACGCGCGGTTCGTCGTCTACATTGCGGGCGCGTTCTGCGACGACGCCCACCGCGACGACGCGCGGGCGTTCTTCGAGCCGCGCGTCGCCACGATCATGGGCGGCAAGACGGCGCTCGACCAGGTGACCGAGCAGGTTCACATCTGCTCGGTGCAGCGCGCGGCGCAACAGCCGGCGATCGCCAAGTTCCTGGCCAAGTGGTGACGCCGGCCCGCTACTTGACGTACTTGCGGAACTCCGGCTTGCGCTTTTCGAGGAACGCGCGGGCGCCCTCGCGCGATTCTTCGGTCTGGTAGTACAGTGCGAGCGCCTGCATTCCCTGACCGGCGATACCGCGGATGTTGTCCGAGTCGGCGTTGAACGAGCGCTTCGCGATCGCCAGCGCGGTCGGGCTCTTTTCGAGAATCTCGTCGCACCAGCGGCGCACCTCGGCGTCCAGCTCGTCGTCGGGCACGACCGCGTTGACCAGCCCCATCTCGAGCGCCTGCCGCGCGGTGTAGCGCCGGCACAAGTACCAGATCTCGCGAGCGCGTTTTTCGCCGACCACGCGCGCGAGCAGCGCCGTGCCGAACCCCGGATCGACCGAGCCGACCTTCGGGCCGACTTGCCCGAAAATCGCGCTCTCGCCGGCGATCGCCAGGTCGCACAGGGTCACGAGCACGTTGCCGCCGCCGATCGCATAGCCGCGCACCCGCGCGATGACCGGCTTGGGCACGTCGCGGATGATGCTGTGCAGCTCCTCCACCGGCAGTCCGATCGTGCCCCGGCCGTCGTAGTTGCCGTCGTGCGCCGTCTGGTCGCCGCCGGTGCAAAACGCCTTGTCGCCGGCGCCGGTGAGCACGATCGCGCCGATGGTCTTGTCCCAGCCCGCGCGGTGAAAGGCGTCGATCAGCTCGTCACACGTCTTGCCGCGAAATGCGTTGTAGACCTTGGGGCGGTTGATCGTGATCGTGGCAACGCCGTCGGCGACGTCGTACAGCAGATCCTCGTAGTTCACGGGCCCTCCTCGTGTCAGCCGTGCATGGTCAGGCCACCGGACACGCTGATGACCTGCCCGGTGATGAACGACGCCTCGTCGCTCGCCAAGAACGCGACGATTCCCGCGACGTCTTCCGGTGTGCCGAAACGCCGCAGCGGGATCGACCGCTCGAGCGCCGCGTACACCTTCTTGCCGTAGTCGCCTTCGTCGAGAAACGACTCGAGAAGCGGCGTCTTCGTCGGCCCCGGGCACACCGCGTTGACCGTGACGCCGCGGCCGGCGAGTTCGCGCGCGAGCGCCTTGCCGAACGCGATCAACGCGCCCTTGCACCCGGCGTACACCGCCTCGCCGGACGAGCCGACTCGGCCCGCGTCGGACGCGATGTTCACGATGCGACCGCGGCGCCGCTCCGCCATGCCGCGCGCGACCACGTGCGTGACGTTGAGAGCGCCGCGGTAGTTGATCGCGATGAGCCGGTCCCATAGCGACGGCTCGCTGTCGAGAAACTTGGCGAGCTTGTCCCAGCCGGCGCAGTTGACGAGGATGTCCGCCGGCCCGAGTGCGGCCTCCGCGGTCGAGGCGGCCGCCTGCACCGCGGCGTAGTCGGTGATGTCGCACGCGGCCGCGTGCGCCCGCCCGCCGGCCGACGCGATCGCATCGGCGGTGGCCCCGGCCGCCTCGGCGCTGATGTCGAGCACCGCCACGGCGGTGCCCTCGTCGGCGAGCCGCTGGGCGATTGCCCGGCCGATGCCGCCGCCGCCCCCCGTAACGATCGCCACTTTGTCGGTCAATCCTCGCATCGTCGTCGCTCCTTTTGCGTTCCTCCGTCGGCTCCGGCAGCGGGGCCATCACGCGTTCGCCCGGTGGCCCCGCTGCTGCGCCGTATACCCGCGCGAACGCGCCTCACACTTGACGATTGTCTGGATCGCGCCCGAAATCGGTCCGCGCCGGCAGACGCCGCGCCGCCGTCACCGCCCGGAAAACACCGGCCGCCGCCGCGCGCGCGCCGCCGCGATCCCCTCGGCCAGATCCTCGGTCGCGTAGTCCATCGCCTGGGCGCGCGCCTCCAGTTCGAGCGCGTCGTCGAGGGAGCGATCGAGCGCACCGCGCAAGGTCGCGACGGTCTGCGCGACGGCGATCGGCGCGCACTCCGCGATCGCGGCCGCCTGGGCGCGCGCCGCGGCGACGGGATCGTCGACGACCGCGTTGACCAGGCCGAGGCGCGCCGCCCGGTCCGCCTCGATGACGCGACCCGACAGCAGCAGCTCCGCCGCGGCCGCCGGGCCGACCAGCCGCGGCAGCAGATACGTCGCGCCCATTCCCGGATGCAGGCCGAGCCGGACGAACGTGAAGCCGAACTTCGCCCGCGGGCCGGCGAACCGCAGGTCGCACGCGATCGCAAAGCAGGCGCCGGCGCCGACCGCCGGCCCGTGCACCGCCGCGATCGACGGCACGCGCAGCGTCCGGATCGCCAGGTACAACCGGTAGAACGCGAGCATCGCCGCGCGGTTGCTGTCGAACGAGTCGGCTTGCCGCTCCGCGAGCATGTCGAAGTCCCCGCCGGCCGAGAATGCCGAGCCCTCGCCGCGAACGACCAGCGCCCGCACGCCGCCGTCGGCGTTGACTGCGGCGACGGCGTCGCGGATCTCGCGCCCCATGGCCTCCGTCATCGCGTTTCGTGCGTCCGGCCTCGCCAGCACCAATTCGGCGACGGCCCCGTCGATGGTCACCTCGATGTGTCGGTCCACCGCCGGACTGTAGCCCAAGACCGTCTATGCCGGCGCGCGGGGTGGCCGCGTCGACCGCAGCGGCCGCGCGCGCCGCGGTCAGTCGTCGCGGCCGCGCGGGCGGCGAGCGACCTTGGCGGCTTTCGGCGTGGCGTTGGCAGCCGCTCGGTCCCGTGCGCGCAGCGTCCGCGCGACGAGGCCGTGGTCCACAAGCTTGCGCCGCAACGTGTTGCGGCTCAACCCCAGAATCTCGGCGGCGCGCAGTTGGTTGCCGCCGGTGTGGTCCATGACGAGGTCGAACAGCGGGCGCTCGATCCGCTGCAGCACGTCCTCGTACAGGCCATCGATCGGGTAGCCGTCCATGCGGCGCAGGAACTCGCGCAGCTTTGCCCGCACGACCTCCTCGAGCGACATCTCCTCGAGCGGCACGCGCTCGGCCACGGCGGGCAATGCGGCGTCGACGTCGCCGGCCTCGATCCGCGTGCGGGCGGCGCGAATCACCAGCCGCCGCGCGAGGTCTTTGAGTTCGGCCACGTTGCCCGGCCACGGATAGCGCACGAGCGCATCGAACGCGCGCGACGACAACGTCATGTGTGGCCGACCCGCCTGCCGGCCGTAGTCGCGGACGAAGTGCGTCGCCAGCGGTGGAATGTCCTCGCTGCGCTCGCGCAATGGCGGCAGCGCGATCCGATGCACGGTAAGGTGTTCATACAACTCAGCATCGAACACGCCGGCCTCGACCGCGGCGTCCAGGTCATGATCGCACGAGCCGATCACGCGGGCGCGCGCGGCCGCCGGCTCGCGCAGCGCCGCCGCCAGCTGCCGCTGCGCCGCCGGTTCGAGGGCGCACAAGTTCTTGATGAGCAGCGTGCCGCCGGCCGCGGCGCGCAGCGGTTCGGCCGCCGGCTCGGCTGCGGCGCGGTCGACCAACGGGCGCGGCGCCGCCGCGGCCTCGATCGCGACGAATGCGCCGTCGCGTCGCCCGCCGGCAAAGTGGACCAGGCGCGCGATCATCTCCCGCCCTGTGCCGCGCTCGCCCTCGACCACGGCCGGTGCGTCGCTGCCCACGACATCTTCCAGGTCGGCGGCGACGGAGCGCATCGCGGGACTCTCGATCACGACCAGCGCGCGGCGGATCTCGGAACGTATGCGCGCGCGGGTCGACACGGCGGTTCACGCGGCGCAGCGATCGGCGCCGCGCAGCGATGCGAAGTAGCCGCGCACCAGCTCGACGAGCGCGTCAGGGTCCTCGATCGTCCACGCGCGCTTGCGCAGCGCATTACACCCGCGCAACCCTTTGGCGTACCAGGCGCACGCCTTGCGGATTTCGTGGAACAGCGTGGCGCCGGGCTTGTGTTCGCGCAGGAGTTCGACGTGGCGCTCGAACACGCGAAGGCGGTCGTCGATCGACGGAGGCCCCGGGTCGGGCTCGCCCGCCTCGACCGCACGGATGGCGGAAAACAGCCACGGGTTGCCCATCGCGCCGCGCCCGATCATCACCGCGTCGCAGCCGGTGACCTCGCGCATCCGGCGGTAGCCGTCGACGTCGACCACGTCGCCGTTGCCGACGACCGGCACGTGCGCGGGCACGGCGTCGCGCACCCTGCGGATGACGTCGAGCGACGACCGGCCCGAGAAGCCCTGCGAGCGAGTCCGCCCGTGCACCGTCACCATCGCGGCGCCGGCCTCGACCATGGCGCACGCGAACTCCGGCGCGTTGAGGTGCGCGTCGTCCCAGCCGGCACGATGCTTGACCGTCACCGGGATGTGCGCGGGCACGGCGGCGCGAACGATGCGGACGAGCTGCTGCGCCAGCTCGGGCTCGCGCATCAACGCGGAGCCGCACGCCCCGGCCACCACACGCTTGGCTGGGCACCCCATGTTGATGTCGACCAGCGACGCGCCGATATCGACTGCCATCTGCGCGGCGACGGTCATCGGCTCCTCCTCGCGGCCGAAGATCTGCACGCCGAACGGCCGCCCGCCGAGGCTGGGCGTGAGCTTGTCGACGGTCTTTTGCGCGCCGGCTTGCAGCGCGTGCGCCGACAGAAACTCGGTCACCGTGAGTGCGACGCCGTGCTCCTCACACACGGTGCGGAACGGCAGGTCCGTCACCGCCGCCATCGGCGCCAGCAGCGCCGTCCCGTCGAGTTCGAGCGTCCCGATGCGCACGAGGTCACGACTGTACCGACGCGCGCGCCATTTGCAAGTCGGTCGCCGTATTCACGTTCACGAGGCAGCGCAGCTCCGGGTCCAGCGCCCGCAGGTCGTCCGCGTCCACCGCGACCGCACCGGGGAGGTCGAGCAGGTCGCGCAGCGCGCGCCGGCCGGCCGCGAGCCGCTGGCGCACCGTCGCCGCCAGGTCGCGCGCATACACGGCGTGCAGCGGATGCGGTCGGCCGCCGACCACCGGCACGACCAGCCGGCCGTCGATCGCGAGCAACCGCTCGATCACCGCCGGCGACAGAAACGGCATGTCGCCCGCGACCGCGAACAGCCGCGGCTGCGGGCACCACGCGAGCGCGGCCGCGAGGCCACCGAGCGGGCCGGCGCCATCGACCGCGTCGGGAATGACGGGCAGGCCGTAGCCGGCGAACGGCGCGGCGTTCGACGCGGCGATCGCGATCTCGTCGAACACCTCGCGCAGCACCTCGAGCTGGCGGTCGAGGATGGGTGCGCCGCCGACGTCGGCCAGCGGCTTGCACATGCCGCCGAGCCGCGTCGCGCGGCCGCCGGCCAGAATTGCGCACGCCGCGGAGACCACTCACCACCCCCGCCGCGCGAGGACCGATCCGCGCCGCCACGGCGCGAGCCCCACATGCCTCCCGGCCGGCGGCGGCGACAACACCGTGTGCAGGACGAACGCCTCGCGCGGATCGAGCGCGCTGCCGGCGGCCGGGCGGGCGACCGCCAATCGATCGGCGGGCAGGGTATAGGCGTCCTGCGCGACTTCGAACGTCCCTTCGGCGGCGATGGCACGGCGAGCGAGCGACAAAAACTCGCGCTCTCGTTCGGGCGCCGCGCGCCACGCGAGCACCGCGCCGGCGACGACCGCGCGCGCGTCCGTCCGGTGGGGGACGCGGCCGGCCACCAGCTCGTCGCGGACGCGCTCCATTTCGGCGAGTTCGTGCGGGCCGAGGTCCACCCCCGGCACGTCGGCCAGGCGAAAGCCGTAGAGCGCATCCAGTGGTTCGCCATACAACCGGTCGGCGAGGTCGTGCGCGAGGGCGCGCAGCGGCTCGATCGGCAGGCCGACGTAGCCGCCGCCCATCGGGAAGTAGATGCCGTCGGGCTCGCCGCCGTGCCGCTCGTTCCAGTTCGCGAGCACCGCGCGCGCCGGCTGCGCGCAGCCGGCGGCGTCGAGCGCGCGCGCGACCACCTCGACGCGCAGGTGCCGCGGCGGGTGCTCGTCGTACAGCCGCCCCGACGGGTCGATCCCCACCGCGACCACCTCGCCGGGGGCATCCGGCCGGGCGAACTCCTCGATCATGGTCCACGCGTAGGCCTCGCCGCACATGAGCGCGCCGAACACGTCGCAAAACAGTTCCTCGAGCCACGCTCCGAACACCGCGCGCAGCTGGCCGACGGTGAGCCCCTGGGGGCCGATCGCGAGCGGCCGCGCGCCGATCTCCGCCGGCGGCAGACCGAGCTGCGCGCGCAGCGCGCCGTCGAACCCGCGCGTCGCGTTGTAGAAGTCGTGCGCGATCTCGTGTGCGAGCGCCGGCCACCGCACGATGCGGTCGAAAAAGTCGCGCGGCAGAAAGATCGGCGCGAGACCGGTCGGGATGAATCCCGTCCAGATCGACAGATCGAACGCGCCGAGCACGCACACCGGCGCGTTCGACGTCAGCGGCAGCCCCTCGGCCCGGGCGAACTCCGCGATCGGCTCGTAGCACGCGGCGGCGAACGCGTCGGCGTCGCCGAGCGCGGCGCGCAGCGGACCGGTGCGGCGGCTGTCGATCATGCCCTCGACCCAGCGCAGTACGACCTCGAGCTCGCGAGCGCGCGCGAGCGCCTCGGCCGGAGGCGCGGCGTCGACGCCCTCGAGCGCGACCGCGAGCCGGCGCGCGCGAGCGGCCACGAACTCCTCGAGTGTGTCGACGAACCGGTACGTGGCCCGTTCGAGGCGAGCGCCGGTGGCGAGGTGCTCGGCGCGCGCCTCGATCGCCCGCAGGCGATCGACGAGCGCGGTGCGCTCGGCGTCCCACGCGCGGAACCGCTCGGCGTCGGCCGTCGCGGCCGGCCCGGGCGCCGGTCCCGGCACGCGGTCGACGTCGCCGCGCGCGGTGGGCGCGCCGGCCGGGTAGGGTGCGGGGTGCGCGCGGTCCGGCCGCGGGCTCGGAGCGCCGGCCGGATACGCGCCGGGCGCGTCGTCGGGGTAGGCGGGCGGCGGCTCGTCCGGGTTGGTGGCCGGAGCCGGCTCGACGGCGTCCGGCTCGGGCGCGGCGCCGGGACGATCCGCGCTCCGGCCGCGCGACAGCAACCGCTGGACCAGCGGCGCCACGACGAACACGACGACGGTGAGGATCAGTTCGACCAGGTCCGAGTCCATCGCTCACCGCTCCGGATCGCCACCTGCGCCCGCCGACTCCGCCTCCCCGGCCGCGCCGCGCGCCTCCCCGGCCGCGCCGCTCGCCTCCCCGGCCGCGCCGCTCGCCTCCCCGGCCGCGCCG
>RFGE01000082.1 GCA_003696105.1 Deltaproteobacteria bacterium
CGCCGTCGCTCTGCGCGGCGGCGGTCGCGGGCATCGCGGCGTCCTCGGGCGCCGCGTCCTCCTGTGCGGCGTTGTCGTGTGCGGCGTCGTCCCCGGGTGCGGCGTTGTCGGGCGCGGCGTTGTCGGGCGCCGCGTCCTCGTGTGCGGCGTTGTCGTGTGCGGCGTTGTCGTGTGCGGCGTCGTCCCCGGGCGCGGCGTTGTCGGGTGCGTCGTCCCCGGGTGCGGCGTCGTCCGCGCACGGCCCCGCGAGCCCGCCGGCGTGCGCCACGGCGTCGACGAGCGCCGCGCGAACGGCTTGCAAGCGCGTGGCGACCGTCCCGTCGATCACGCGGTCCGGCAACTCGAGCACGAACTCGCCGGGCGCCATCGCCGCGTCGACCTCGATGCGCAATCCGCCGCCGGCCGCGTCCGCCGCGAGGTCCGGGCGCGCCGCCCGCAGCGCACGCGCGTCAGCGGGCGCCAGCCGCACGGCGGTCGGGCGTCGCGCGGCGTCGAGCGCGCTGGCGACCGCGTCGACCGCGCGCGCCGGATCCGCCGCAAACGCCGCGCCGACGACCTCGCGCGCCACCAGCAGGGCGATCTCGACCACCTCCTCGGCGAACGCGCGCTCGATGCGCCGCTGCGCCGCCGCGAGTCGCGCGAGGCCGTCGGCATACGCCGCGCGCGCGGCCGACAGCTCGGCGCGCGCACGCTCGGCCTCGACGCGAGCCGCGTCGCGCGCGGCCGTCAGTTCGCGTTCGCGCTCCGCCGCGGAGACGTCCGTCGCCGGCTCTTCGGGCGGCGCCAGCCACGGCCGCGTGCCGGTCGCCCGCGCGTCCCCCGGCGCCAGCGCGTCCGCGAGCGACACCGTCGCGCCGGCGCGCGCGCCGAATAGCGGTGCGGCGCGCGCGCTCATACCATCTCCTCCCCGTTGCCCGGCATGGAGATCTTGCCGTCCGCGGCAAGTTGCATCGCCGTGTCGATGATCTGCCGTTGGGCGGCCTCCACCTCCGACAGCCGCTTGGGCGGCATGAGCTCGAGATCCTCGCGCATCGACTCTGCGGCCCGCTTGGATACGGCGCCGAGGAACACCTCGCGCAGCTCGTCGCTGGCGGTCTTGAGCGCGATGAGCATCTGCTCGGAGGACACCTCGCGCATGAGAGCCTGCAGCGACCGCTTGTCGAGGCGCGACAGATCCTCGAACGTGAACATCGCCTCGCGGATCTTCGGGACCAGGTCGGCGTCGAGCTCCTCGAGCCGTTCGAGGGTGCGGTCGGAGTCCTCGGCCGGCATCTGGTTGATGACGCTCGCCGCGAACGCGAGACCATCGAACTCGCGTCCCTCGCCGTCGTCCGACGTGGCCGCAGCCAGCGATTCCGCGAGCGCCTCGGACGCGATCGCGACCGCGCGCTCGGGGATCTCCTCGATCGACGTGATCCTCCGCAGGGCGTCGACCCGGTCTTCGTCCGGCATCGCGAGTAACACTTCGGCGGCGCGATCGGGCGGCAGCTGAGATACGACGGCGGCCGCGACCTGAGGATGTTCCTCGCGCAACATGTCGGCGAGCACCTGTGGGCGCGCCGCTCGCAGCCGTTCGATCGCGGCGGGCGGGATCACCGGCGGCGAGAACACGCGGCTCGCGCGGTCCGGTCCGAGCGCCTGAATCGTCAGCTTGCGCACGTAGTCGCTGCTCGCGTGCGGCAACACGGGACCGGCCAGCTCGCGCTCGAACTCTTCGAGCGCCGGCTCGAGCAGGTCCGCGTTCAACGGTTCGTACTTTTCGACGGCCTGGGCGAGCAGGCGCAGGTCGTCCTCCTCCATCTGGCGCAGCACGAGCGCCGCGACGTCTTCGCTCAAACCGAGGATCACGAGAGCGGCTTTTTGCGCTCCGGTGAGGTTCATCGGCGACCTCCTGCGACGAGCTTTTCGTCACCGCGCAGCCATGCCTGCAGCACCATCGCCGCGCGCTGTGCATCCTGGCGTGCGGCCCGGGCGACGCGGTCGAACACGGGCGGGGCGGACAGCGCCGGGATCGCGTCGCCGCCGTCGCCCGGCTCCAGCCCCGCGGCGTCGGGCGCCGCGGTCATCGCTCGTTCTACCGCGGCGATCGGCGCCGGCAGGCGGAGCACATCCGGCTGCTGCTTGCGCTTGCGGCGGCGCCGGAGCAGCGCGAACGCCAGCGCGAACAGCACCAGCGCACCCGCGCCGGCGCCGATGAGCAGATGCGGCGGCAGCGGCAACGGATTGGCCTCCGCCGGCGGCGGCTCGGGCGGCTCGGGCAGCGGCGCGAACGGTACGCTGTGGACCTCGATGCGGTCGCCGCGCTCCGGGTCGACGCCCGCCGCTTCGCGCGCGATCGCGGCGATGCGAGCCAGTTCCTCGTCGTCCCGCGGCACCGGCGCCGCGTCGTCGCCATCGCCCGGCTTGTAGTCCACGAGCACCGCGACGTGCAGGCGCTCGACCCGCGCCGGCGGCCCCTCGGTACGCGTGACGACGCGGCTCACCTCGTAGTTGCGGGTCTCGGCGACCCGGGTCGCGCCGGGGCCGGCGGCCGACGCCGGCGCCGGGGTGCCCGGCAGGTTGCCGCGCGCGCCGGCGATGCCGCCGACCGTGCCGGCGTCGCCGAGGCGCTCCGAGGTGATCGCCTCGCTGCGCACCACGGGGCTGTCCTTGTCGAAGCGCTCTTCGGTCTTTTCGTAGCGCTCCTGGTTCATGTCGGCGGTGACCACGACCGACACGTGGCCGGGGCCGACGACCTTTTCGATCATCGACCGGACGCGACCGGCCAGGGTCTCCTCGATGCTGCGCTGGGCCTCGAGGTGGGTCGCGTCGGCGCTGGCCGACAACACGTTGCCGCGGTCGTCGACGACCACGACCCGGTCGGGCGTGAGGCCTTCGACGCTCGACGCGACCAGGTTGACGACGCCGCGCACTTGCGCCGGCGACAGCGTGCCGTTCAGCCGCAGCGCGACCGACGCCGACGGCGGGTTGTCGACGTCGCGGAAGACCGAGCGTTCGCCGAGCGCGATGTGAACGCGCGCCGACGCCACCGCATCGAGCGAGCTGATCGTCCGGGCGAGTTCGCCCTGCAGTGCCCGCCGATAGTTGATCTGCTCGACAAAGCTGGTGGTGCCGAACGACTGGTCGTCGAACACCTCGAAGCCGACGCCGCCGCCGCGGGGGACACCGTCGGCGGCCAGCGACAGGCGCACCTCGTGGACGCGGGCTGCGGGCACCTCGATCGCTCGGCCGCCGGCGGCGATCTGATAGGGAACGCCCATCGCCTGCAGGCGCTGGACGATGTCGCCGGCGTCCTCGGGCGACAGGCCGGCAAACAGCGTCTCGTAGCGCACGCTGGGCTCGCTGCACGACACATATCCGACGGCGCCGAGCGTGCCGACGACCGCGGCGACGAGAGCGATGCGGCGCCCGGGCGACAGCTTCGCCCACAAAGCGCGCAATTGATCGACCAGCTGCGGCTTCGATTCGAGGCGTTCGCGTTCGGTGTCCGGAGTCGACATCGGTCAGTTCACACGGGCGTCCGCATCAGCTCGCGGTACGCTTCGATGGCGCGGTTCTTGAGCGTGATGGCGAACCGCACCGCCACGTTGGCCTTCGACGTCGCGACCATCACCTCGTGCAGGCCGACCGACCGATCGCCGTCCGCGAACCGGGTCGCCAGGTCGTCGGCCGTGCGCTCTTGTTCGGACGCGCGCTCGAGCGCGTCGGCGAACGCATCGGCCAGGTCCACGTCGCCGGCGCGAGCGGAGCCGGCGGTCCGGTCGACCGGCGGCAGCGAACCGGCGGACGACGCGAGGTGAACGGGGGTGGCCATCGGTTACCGCCCGATCCCGATCGCGCGTTCCGCCATCGCGACCGACGTGCCGAGCGCCGTGACGCCGGCCTCGTAGGCGCGCGATGCGGTGATCATGTCGACCATTTCTTCGACCACGTTGATGTCCGGGTAGGCGACGTAGCCGTCTGCGTTCGCGTCGGGGTGGCCGGGGTCGTACTCGTAGCGCGGCGGTGCGCCGTCGGGCTGGATCGCGGCGACTTCGACGGCGCGCACCGCGCCGGCGAACGAGCCGCTGGCGCCCGGGACCGACTGGGATCGAAGCACGACGTTCTTGCGCTGATACGGGCCGCCGCCGGCCGTGCGCGTGGTCTGGACGTTGGCGAGGTTCGACGACGCGACGTTCATGCGCACGCGCTGTGCGCTGAGGCCCGACGCCGAGATCTCCATGGCAGTGAACAGATCCATACGCACCTCATCCGATTCCGTCGCCCGCCGCGTAGCGCAGCAGCGCGATCTTGCGCGACACGAGTTCGCTCACCGCCGCGTAGCGGACGCGGTTCGCGTCGATCTTGGCCAACTCGCGTTCCAGATTGACGGCGTTGCCGTCGGCGCCGACGCTCGCGGAGCCGCTGTCGACCACGCGCGTGTCCGGCGCGAGTCCGCCGGCCGCCATGTGGGCGGCCGATGTGCGCCGCAGCGGCAACCCAGTTGTACCGGCACCGGATACGCGCTCGAGATCGACCGGCCGGTAGCCGGGCGTGTCGACGTTGGCGAGGTTGCCCGACAGGACCGCATGGCGCTCGCGGTGAAACGTCAGCGCCTGGGCCATCCGGTCGACTGCGCTGAACCACGTCCGCATCACCCGGGGGAGAAAGCAAGCCGTGCGCCAGCGCTAACAGCGCGAGATTGCGCGGTGGCGGCCCCGCGCTGTCGGCGGGATTGACGGCGCCGGCGGCGGGCCGCCGGCGGGTGCGGCCACGCGACAACCAGACGGGTTCGCGCGGGCGGCCGGCGGCGCATCGCCCGAGGACCCGGCGAGGAGGAGCGGACGGTCGAGGCGATGGCACTGCCGCCTGCGCGCCGGCGGGCCGGCAGCCTACGTGCCAGGCGGCCGGGGGGTCGCCCGGCTGCCGCCTGCGCGCCGGCGGGCGTTGCGCGCAAAAAAAATGCCGCCGCTCGTCGGGGCGGGCGGCGGCGGGCCGTCGGGGGACGCGGCGCCGGCGCGGGGCCTCCGGTCGTGGAGGTCGTCACGCCGACATGTGCTTGCGGATCTTTTCGACGAGAGTCGTACGGTTGAGCCCGAGCAGACTCGCGGCCTCGGTGCGGTTGCCGCCGGTGCGCTGGAGTGCTTCTTCGATGTAGCGGCGCTCCAGCGCGTCGATCGCCGCCCGCAGGTCGAGGTTGTCGCCGATCGGAGCGGCGCTCTGCACGGGAATGTTCGGAACGGTCCCGCGCGCGAACTTGAGCGGAATGTCTCGCGCGGTGAGCTTCCCGGAGCGTCGCAGCAGCACCGCGCGCTCGATCGTGTGCATCAGTTCGCGGATGTTCCCCGGCCAGCGATGGCGGCGGAGCGCATCCAGCGCGTCGGCCGTAAGGCCCGTGACGTTGCGGCCGTTGCGCGCGCTGGCGCGAGCCACGAATGCCTCGGCCAGCGCCGGGATGTCGTCGATGCGCTCGCGCAGCGGCGGCAGATGCACCGGGATGACCGCGAGCCGGTAGTACAGGTCCGCTCGGAACTTGCCCTCCTCGACGAGCTGCTCGAGGTCCTTGTTGGTCGCGGCGACCACCCGGATGTCGATGCGGACGTGGTCGTTGCTGCCGATCGGCGCGACGGTCCCTTCTTGCAGCACGCGCAAGAGCTTGGCCTGCGCCGCGAGCGGCATGTCGCCGATCTCGTCGAGAAACAGCGTCCCGCCGTCGGCCGACGCGATGCGGCCTTCGCGCGCCGTCACCGCACCGGTGAAGGCGCCGCGGGTATGCCCGAACAGCTCGGCTTCGATGAGCGATTCCGGGATGGCGGCGCAGTTGAGCGCGACGAACGGGCGGTCGCGACGCGGGGAGGCGTCGTGGACGGCGCGCGCGAGCAGCTCCTTCCCCGTACCGCTTTCGCCCGTGATGAGCACGGTCGCGTCCGAGTCGGCGACGTTGCGGACGACGTCGAGGACGTTGCGCAGCGCCGGGCTGTCCCCGAGGATGTTCGGCGCGTAGCGCTCGCGCCACGCATCGAGATCGGCGCCACCATCTTCGGCCCCGTCGATGAACTGCTGGATGAGCGCGTTGAGCCGGCGATGGCCGACCGGCTTTTCGAACACGTCGAGGCAGCCGGCGCGCGTGACGGCGACGACCGTCTGGGTGTCCGCGGTCCCCGTGATGCAGTACGGCGCGCTCACCCGGCAATGCCGTACCGCGTACTCGACCACGTCGGCGCCGTTGCCGTCGGGCAGATCGTAGTCGACGAACGCGAGGTCGAACGTGCGGTGGTCGAGCCACTGGAGAGCTTCCGCGACGTCGCCCGCCGAGCAGACCTCGTGACCCGCGCGTTGGAGGGCGCGTTCATAGGTGCGGCGCAACGCCACGTCGTCTTCCACGAGCAAGATCGCCAGGTGTGCCGCCATGCCGCGCGACCTTTGCGAAAAGCGATCCAACAAGCACGCTTATGTATGTAATACACCTTACTTTGATGTCGCTGCGTGGTCTTACGAACGCAAACTGCCGCACAGTGGGGGCTGTGGCTAACCACATACAACCATCTGAGAATGCAGGAGAATCCGGATTAGAAACCCCGCCTGGGTCGTTTGCGACCCGGAGGCATGGGTCATGGCTGACCCGCCAGGTCATCAATGACCCGGAACGCGAGGACTGAAGGGTTGCGCGCCACGGTCGAATCA
>RFGE01000083.1 GCA_003696105.1 Deltaproteobacteria bacterium
GGATCGTCGGTGCTGGCTTTGAGCGCCGGGATGAGCAGCGAGTCGAGCGCCAGTTCGAACAGCACGATGGTCGCGGTCGACAGCTCGTACAGGCTCACGCGATCGGCGCGCTCGAAATCGCGCTCGAGTTCGCGGAACATCCACCGCGCGCCGCGCGGCAGATCGCGCCACGTCGCGCCGTAGCGCGCGGCCAGTCGAACCTCCGCCTCCGCGTGGCGCAGCTCGTCCTGCTCGAACAGGCGGTAGATGGCGGCGGCACGCGGATCGTCCTGAAACTCGGCGGCGAGAGCGAACACCTTGGCCGCCTGGCGCTCGAGCCCGGCGGTAAACAGCAGCGACAAGCCGGCCTCCCGCCGCTGCCTCGGCGTGAGGCGGTCGGCGCCGGCCAACGGCTGCGACCAGTCGAAGTCGTCCACCGACCACTGGCCGTCGCGAACGGTTTGCAACATGCGGTCGAGATCGAGGTCCATCGCGCCTCCTCAAAGTATACAGCAATGTATACTGTACACGAAAGCCATCGGTGTCAAGCCGGCAAATTGCGGGCTGATATTGCGCGACGGAAGAACCATGTATACAGTAATGTAGATTACCGTGCGAAAGCTCAGTGCGAGACCTGCCGCGAGACGCGCCCGCCGGCGCGGCCGCCCCGATCCGGCCTTCTCCGCGCGCACGCAGATTCTGATCGGCGCCGCCGAGGCGTTCGGCCGCAACGGCTACGCCGACACCTCGGTGGAGGACGTGCTGCGCGCCGCGGGCGTGTCGCGGCGCACCTTCTACCGGTTCTTCCGCAACAAGGACGACGTGTTCGCCCAGCTGTACGAGACCGCGACCCTGCTGTTCGTGCAAGCGATGCGCAACGCCATCGCGATCGGAGACACGCCCGAGCAGAAGCTGCGCAACGCGATCGACACCTACCTGCGCGCGCCCGAGGACGTCGGGCCGGTGTTCGGCGTGTTGATGACGGAGAGTTCCCGGCCCGGCACCCCGCTGTACGAGCGCCGCCAGGCGGTCATCGACGAGTTGGTGTCGCTGTTTGCCGACGACGCGCGCGCGCACCGCGGCCGCGACATCGATCCGCTGATCGTGCGCGGGATCATCGCCGCCGCCGAGCGGATCGCGCTGCACGTGTTCTGCGAGGCGCCGGGCGATCCGAGCCTGAAACAGCGCGCGCGGCGCGCGCTGCTGCACATCGCGTCGGCGGCGCTGTCGCCGCCCGACGGCGAAGGCGACGCCGACGGGGCGGGCGACGCGCCGGCCGCGAGCGACGCCCCCGCGCCGGCGGCGGCCGACGCGCGCTGCGAGCCGGCCGCCGCCCGCGAGCCGGACCGGCCGTAGCGCGCCGACCCGACCGGCCGGCGCACGACCGCGCGGAGTCCGCGCCGCGTTCTCCGGCCGGACGCCGCCGCCGCGCGACCCGGACGCTACCGCCGCGCCCGCGCCAGCAGCGCCGCGCACGCCGGATCGGCCGCCGCCTCGTCGATCGCCCGCGCCATCTTGCGGCGCCAGTTCGGCCGCTCGCGCCCGGTCCCCGGCACGTTCTGCGGCCGCGTCTCGCCCCACAGATCCTCGAGCGACACGAGCACCGCCCACGCCTCGCTGGCTGCCAGGCGCGCGATCGCGTCGCCGATGTCCGCGCCCGGACAGGCGGCGGCAAACGGCGGCGTGTCGTGGGTGTTCAGACTCGCGACGCAGCCGGGCGGCACCGGATCGTCGGGCGCGAGTTGGGCGACGTACATGCGCCGCAACCCGCGCCTCGCCATCTCGTCGCGCACCGCCGGCTCGACCGTGCCGAGATCCTCACCGACGATCGCACAGCGGTGGCGGTACGACTCGACGCACACGACCGCGACGAGTTCGTCGGCCGGCATCCGCACGTACACGCCCTCGGTCGCCGGAAACCCGCGCGGGATCCAAAACCGGCGAAACAGCCCCATCACATGATCGATGCGCAGCACGCGCGCGAACTCCGCGTGCGCGCGCACGCACTCGGCGAAGTAGCGGTGGCCGGTCCGCCGGCTGCGTTCCGGGTGCAGCGCGGGGACGGTCCAGTCCTGGCCGCCGGCAAACAGCGGGTCCGGCGGCGCGCCGACCGACACTCCCGCCGCGAACGCGTCCGCCTCCCGCACGGCGTCGAATCCGCGCGGGTGGACGCCGACCGGCAGGTCGAGGTACAGGCCGCGCCCCGCGAGCGCCGCGAGCTGCTCGCGACACAACCACTGCACGTAGAGGTGATAGCGGCGGGCGTCCTCGTCGCCGCCGGCGCGAAACGCCGCGTAGGCGTCGGCCAGCGGCGTCGCCGCGCGCCACCGCTCGAAGGCGTCGCGGCGCGGCGACGCGGACGCCCACAGGCGCCGCGCGGCGTCCCGCAGCAGCGGTTCGCGCGCGGCGTGCAGCCCGGGGTAGTCGACCTCGCCGGCGGCGTCGAGCGCGGCGGCCGACCGGACGAACGCCTCGGGCAGCGCGTCGATCTCGGGCACGGCCGACAGATCGAGGTACAGCTCGTTCCAGAACCGGCGCGACACCGGCAGATACGGGCTCGGCTCGTCGGGGAACGCGGCGAGCAACGGCAGCGTCCCGACGACGGAGCCGCCGAGCCCGCGCACCCAGTCGATGCAGTGCGCCAGGTCGGTCAAATCGGCGCCGCCGTGGACGCGGGTGCGCGCGCTGCGCAGCGCGTACAGCGGCGCGAACACGCCCCACGTGCGCTCGCCGGCGGGCGGCTCGTGGCAGCGCGACGGCGCGGCGATCACGTGCGCGCGCTCGCCGCCCGCGACCAGCGCGTGGTAGCCGATCGGCAGGTCGCGCAGCGCCAGCGGCGCGCCGGTCACCGGCCGCACGCCGCCGTCCTCGCACACCAGCTCGGCGGGACCGGGCGCGTCGACGTCGGCGCGGCCGTCCCACGCGACGATCACCGGCGGCAAGCGGCGCGCCGCGCGGCGGCGCGCGCGGTCGAGCAGGACGCGGCCGGCGTCGTCGGGACTCGCGAGATCCTCGCCGAGCGCGCGAATCACCGCGACCAGCGCGTCGGGCGACGCGCGGCGCACCGCGCCGAACGCATCGACGTACTCGGTCTGGACGCCGCAGTCGCGCGCGAGCGCCTCGAGCTGTCGCATCACGGGCGCGAGCATACCCGCGCGGCCGGCCGGCGACAGCCGCGCGCGGCCGGTCGCGCGCGGTCGCCCCGATGTGGGCCACCGCGGCGCCCCGTGGTAGGACACGGGCGATGACCCCATCCCGCGCGCGCCCGATGTCGCCCGCCGCGGCCGTCGCCGCCGCGAGCGCGTGGGCGGTCCTGCTCGCGGCCGCCGGCTGCCGCGAGCGCCCCGCACCCGACCGCACCAGCCCGCCGGCCGCCGCGCACGACGCCGCCGCGGCGGTCGCCGCCGCCGCGCCGCCGCCGACGTGCCCCGCTCGCGACGACCTCGCGCGCCGACTGCGCGCCGCGTGGGCGGTCGCACCGGACGAGCGGGTCGACGTCATCGCGTGCGCGCCGGGGGCGTTTCCGGAGCCCGGTTGGTTCGCGATGGCGTGGGTGGACGCCGGCGATCCGTCCTATCCGGACCGGTCGTCGCTCCGCCGGGCGCTCGTGTCGCCCGACGGCCGGTCGATCGCCGAGGCTCCGGCGCAGCGCGTGTCGCCGCGCGAGCGCGCCGAGGAGCTGGACTACGACGCGGTCGAAGTGCGCGACGTCGACGGCGACGGCGACGCCGACGCGATCACCTACGAGGAGGAGATCGCGGGCCGCGGCGTCGAGGCGACGGCGCTGGTCGTGCTGGCGCGCGACGGCGCGCGGCTGGTCGAGGCGCTCATCGTGCCGCTGGCCTACGAGGAGACCGACGACGCGGACGACGGCGACCGCGCGCCGCGCGTCGCCTGCAGCGCGAGCGTGACGTTCGACGGCCGGCGCATCGCGGTCGACGCGCCCGAGCGCCCGCCGGCCGGCGCGCCGCCGGATCGGTGCGCGACCGCGGCGGTGTACGAGCTGCGCGGCGCCGCGGCGGTCCGCGTCGGCCCGGCCGACGCCGGCCGGTGACCCGCGGCGAGGCCGGCGCGGCGGCTGCCCGCGCCCGCCCGGGACGTCCGCGCCGACGGCGTCACCGAACGCCAACGACAGCAGATACAACCGTTCGTTGGACCGGTGCATCGCGCCGCGGACCGGCGCATCCCGCCGCGGACCGGTGCATCGCGCCGCGGACCGGCGCATCCCGCCGCGGA
>RFGE01000084.1 GCA_003696105.1 Deltaproteobacteria bacterium
CCCTACTCGTCGAAGTCGAACTCGACGTCGCTGATCGTCTTGACCGGCAGGAACGCGCGGCGCGGCCGCTCGGGCGCCGCCGCGGTCGCCGCCAGCTGCGACAGGTCGGCCATCGCGGTCGGCTCGTCCTCGATCACCGCGGGACCGGCGGCGGCCCGGCCGCGCGGGCGTTCGGCGGCGGCCAACAGCGCGTTCGGATCGATGTCCACCGCGCGCGTAGCCTCGTCGAAGTCGTCCACCGCGAACCGAGGCGGCGGCTGCGGTGCCGCCGGCAGGGCGAACACGGTCGGGTCGTCGTGCGTCGGCGCGCGCGCGGCGCTCGCCAGAACGTCGTCGGGCAGCGCGTCGACCTGCACGGTCGGATCGTCGTGGATGCGGCGGCGCGGCGCCGGCGCGGGCGACCGCCGGCGCGCGCGCGGCGTACCGGCGCGCTTGTGCGCCTTGGCGAGGCCGACGATGAGCGCCTCGCGAGGAGCGATCGGCGCTCCGTCGACTGCCAGCTCGTCCGGCGGCAGGTGCAGCGGCGCCTGCTCGGGGGCAGGCGAGCCCTTGGAAAACGGCGACGACTGGTCCCAATCGGGGACCGGCGACGGGTCGTTCCACCCGTGCTCGATGCCGGACGGCTCGTCCACCGCGTACACCCGGCTGTCCTCGTCGGCGAGTCGCGCGCCGTCGTCGCGCAGCATGCGCAGCACGCGCGTCCGCTCCGCCGGGTCGAGCGCGTCGCGGCGCCCGTTGCCGGCGTGCCGCCGGCTGCGGCGCGCGAACTCCGACAGCGGCATCGGCCGGTCGAGCTTGCGCGCCGACGTGAAGATGGCCGACGCCGACCGGATGAACTTGCGCCCCGACTCGATGATACGCGGCGCGCCGGTGCGGGCCGGCGGTTCGGCCGCAATCTGTTCCGGTCGCAACTGGCCGGTGGCCAGCGCGGCGGCGGCCGCCGCGTCGCTCGGGCAATCGACGACCTCGGGCACGAACCGGCGCACGAACTCGTCGCTCTTGCCGAGCTGGTGCTGGTGCGGCCGCTGGACGAACTGGACGCCGAGCTTCTCGAGCCACTTGACCGGCGGGTCGGCGCCGATGAGTACGAACGCACCCTGGCACGGGTAGCGCTTGTGCGAGCCGTCGTGGAACCGCAACGTGACGAAGTCCGGCCCGAACTCGGCGACCTGCGTCTGGAACTTGACCTTGACTCGGCGCTGCGCGGCGTACGACGCGATCGCTTCCTTGTTCTTGGGCTGCGCGCGCGAAAACTGGCGGCCGCGGTACGACAGCAACACCTTCGCGCCCGCATCGGCGAGCGCCATCGCCGCTTCGAGCGCGCTGTCGCCGCCGCCGACGACGGTCACCGCCCGGCCCGCCCAGTCGTCCGGGTCCTCGAGCAGCGAAAACACGTGGGGCTGGTTCTCGCCGGGCACGCCCAGCGTGCGCGGTTTGCCGCGCAGCCCGGTCGCGAGCACGACCCGCTGGGCGCGGTACTGGGCGACCGTCGTGCGCACGTCGAACGTGCCATCGGCGCGGCGCTGGACTTGCTCGACCGCCTCGCCGAGGCGGACGCGCAGGCCGACGCGTTCGACCAGGTCCTGCCACAACCCGACCAACTCCTCCTTGGTCGAGTCGAACACCGGCAAAAACGAATAGTTCGCGACGTCGTACGGCTCGGCCATCACGAGCTTGCCCTTCGGATAGCGCGCGACCGTCGACGCGATCATCTGTTCCTTTTCGAGCACGACGTAGCTCAGCCCGCGATGGACGCAAGTGAGCGCGGCCGACAGTCCGCCCGGCCCCGAGCCGACGATGCAGACGTCGACGACCGACACGTCCGACGCGTCGGAGCCCTCGGCGCGCCGGGGCGCGCTCGGCCGCAGCCCCTGCTGCACCATGTGCTCGACCACGCCGCGGCCGAGATTGGCCGCGTTCTTGACCAGCGGCTTGCCGGCCACTTCGCCGATGAGGTACTGGCCCGGCACGGCCGTCTGGAACGCGCTGTCGAGTTCGGGCATCGTCAGCGGCGGCGGCTCGGTGCCCTCGGGGTGCATCACCAGCGCCTCGGTCGGGCACGCCCACATGCACTGCTCGCACTGGATGCAGTCCTGGAACCGGACCACCCGGCTCTTGTTGTCGATCAGGTCGAGCACGTTCGTCGGGCACACCGCGACGCAGGCGTCGCAACCGGTGCAGCGGTCGTCGTTGATGCTGTGAACGAGGATGCGGGCGGCGCGGGCCGGCGGCTGCGATGCCGCGAGCCGCTGCCGCCGCGCCGTCACCGCCGACACGCTCGCCATGACCGCGAGAGCCAACCCGCCGAGCAGCAATGGGACCAACAGGGCCACGGGGTAGAACCAAAGCAATTGCGGTGCCGGGACAACCTCCTGTCCTATCAATGGGTTACGACTCCGTGATCCGGGGACAGGAATCCCAGGATCGGGTCCGCTGACCATGTACGAAAAGGTGCGCCGACCGCGCCACCGGCGCGGCGTAGGTTTCGCGCGCGGGGGCCGCGCGGGCCGCCGGGAGCCGCCGGCGCGGCTCGGGCGGCGCGGGCGCCGGGAGCCGCCGGCGCGGCTCGGGCGGTGCGGGCGCCGGGAGCCGCCGGCGCGGCTCGGGTGGCGCGGGCGCCGGCCCTTGCCTCCCGCGAGTGGGCCGTGGTAGATCGCGCCGACTTCACACGGCGTTCGAGGGCACGGGCCGTGGTGGCGCACGCGCCGCTTCCCGCGCTCGACGACGGCGCCGGACGACCAACGGAGACATCACAATGGAACTGCAAGACACCGTCGCCGACGGCGACAACCCCATCTCCATGCGCCAGCTGCTCGAAGCGGGCGTCCACTTCGGGCACAACACGGGGCGATGGAACCCGAAGATGGCGCGATACATCTTCGGCGCGCGCAACGGGATCCACATCATCGACCTGCAGCACACGGTCGGCCTGTTCAAACGCGCGTTCCAGTACGCGATCGACGTCTGCGCCCGCGGCGAGAAGATCCTGTTCGTCGGCACCAAGAAGCAGGCCGCCGACGTCATCCGCGAAGCGGCCGAGCGCGCCGGCCAGTACCACGTCACGCAGCGGTGGCTCGGCGGCACCCTCACGAACTTCAAGACGATCAAGGGACGCCTCGACCGCATCCGCGAGATCGAAAAGTGGTTCGAGGACGGGTCGATCGAACTGCGCCCCAAAAAGGAGCAGCACGCGATCCGGCGCGAGTACGAAAAGCTCATGAAAGCCGTCGGCGGCATCAAGGACATGTCGAAGCTGCCCGGCGCGCTGTTCGTCATCGACCCCAACAAAGAACACATCGCCGTCGCCGAGGCCCGCAAACTCGAGATCCCGGTCATCGCGGTGACGGACACCAACTGCGACCCGGATCTCATCGATTTCATCATCCCCGGCAACGACGACGCCATCCGCTCGATCCGGCTGTTCGCCGACCGCATCGCCGACGCGTGCCTCGTCGGCTCGCGCCTGGCGAAGGAGCGCGCCGCAGGTCGCGCACAACAGGGCCGCGAGCCGGAGGAGCAGGTCATCACGATCGTGTCCGGCGGCGACGGCCCGCAGATCGAGATCGCCCAGGGCGGCAGCCAGCTCGAGCCCGAGGCGTCGGCCACCCCCGATCAGGAATAAGGAGCACACCATGGCGCAAGTCACTGCCGCGATGATCAAGGAGCTGCGCGAGCGCACGAGCGCTGGCATGGCCGACTGCAAGAAAGCCCTCGTCGAAACCGGCGCGGATATCGAAAAAGCGATCGAGTACCTGCGCAAGAAGGGCCTGTCGAAAGCTGCCAAGAAGGCCGGCCGCACCGCCACCGAGGGGCTGGTTACGAGCTACATTCACGGCAACGGGCGTATCGGCGTGCTGCTCGAGGTCAACTGCGAGACCGACTTCGTCGCGCGCAACGAGGACTTCCAGCGGTTCTGCCACGAGGTGTGCATGCAGATCGCCGCGATGGCGCCGCAGTACGTCCGCCGCGAGGAAGTACCGGAAAGCGAAATCGAGCGCGAGCGCGCGATCCGCATGGAAGAAGCGCGCAATACCGGCAAGCCGGAACAGGTCATCGCCAAGATCGTCGACGGCCAGATCAACAAGTGGCTCAAGGAGATCTGCTTGCTCGATCAGCCGTGGGTCAAGGACGACAAAAAGACGATCGACCAGCTCCGCGAGGAGTTGGTGGCCAAGATCGGCGAGAACATCCAGATTCGCCGATTCACCCGCTACGAGCTGGGCGAAGGCCTCGCGCGCAAAGAGGAAAACTTCGCCAAAGAGGTGGCGGAGCAAGCCGGCTTGGCGTAACGATCGGGCGGCCATGGCCGACGACAGCGAACCGAGGCCTCGCTACCGGCGCGCGCTGCTCAAGCTGTCGGGCGAGGCGCTGATGGGGACCGCCAAGTTCGGCATCAGCCCAGAGGTCCTGTCGGCGATCGCCGACGAGATCAAGCAGGTCGTCGCGATGGGCGTCGAGCTCGCCGTCGTCATCGGCGGCGGCAACATCTTCCGCGGCGTGTCGGAGTCGGCGCGCGGCATGGACCGCGCGTCGGCCGACTACGTCGGCATGCTCGCCACGGTCATGAACGCCATCGCGCTGCAAGACGCGCTCGAGCGCCGCGGGCTGGTCACGCGCGTGCAGAGCGCGATCGAGATGCAGCAGCTCGCCGAGCCCTACATCCGCCGGCGCGCCATCCGTCACCTCGAAAAGAAGCGCGTCGTGATCTTTGCCGCCGGTACGGGCAACCCGTTCTTCACGACCGACACGGCGGCGGCATTGCGCGCGATGGAGATCCAGGCCGAAGTGCTGCTGAAGGCCACCAAGGTCGACGGCGTCTACGAACGCGACCCGGTCGAGGATCCGAGCGCGCGGCTGTACGCGCAGGTGTCCTACCAGGACGCGCTGCAAAAGGAGCTGCGCGTGATGGACGCGACGGCGTTCGCGCTGTGCAAGGACAATGGCCTGCCGATCGTGATCTTTCGGCTGAGCCGGCCCGGCAACATCGTCCGCGTCCTGTGCGGCGAGCCGGTCGGCACTCTGATCGTCCCGGACCGGGACGCAACCCGTCTCGCGGAGGTGTGACGTGGTCGAAGATGTGCTCAGCGAAGTGGAATCGGGGATGCAGAAGGCGGTCGACGCCTTCCAGCGCGAGTTGGCCAAGATTCGCACCGGACGCGCCAACCTGGCGTTGCTCGACGGCGTGAAGGTCGACTACTACGGCACGCCGACGCCGCTGAACCAGGTCGCGGCCCTCAACGTCGCCGACGCGCGCTTGATCACGATCAAACCGTGGGAAAAGAACATGATCCCCGTGATCGAAAAGGCGATCCGGTCGAGCGATCTGGGGCTCAATCCGGTGAGCGACTCGGAGATGGTCCGCCTGCCGATCCCGCCGTTGACCCAGGAGCGGCGCAAGGAGTTGGTCAAGATCATCAAGAAGATGACCGAAGACGCGCGCGTGGCGGTGCGCGCGGCGCGACGCGACGGCAACGAGATGCTGAAGTCGCTGCAAAAGGACGGCGACATCTCCGAGGACGATCTGACCCGCGGCCAGAAGAAGGTCCAAGAACTCACCGACAAGTACATCGCCAAGGTCGACGACATCGGCGGGAAGAAGGAAGCCGAACTGATGGAGGTGTAGCCGCGGCTGTGACCGCCGCGGGCGCCTCTGATAAGCTCGCTGCGTGAGCGACGCGAGCCCGGGCAACCTCGTCGGCCAGCGGCTTGGCAAGTACGACCTGCTCGCGCTGCTCGCCGTGGGCGGGACGGCGGAGATCTACCTCGCGCGCATCGGCGGCGAGGCCGGGTTCGAGAAGTTCGTCGTCTGCAAGTGCCTGCTCGAGCACCTGGCGGACGAGCCGGAGTACGTCCACATGTTCCTGGACGAGGCCCGCATCGGCGCCCAGCTGGACCACTCGAACATCGTCCAGACGCTCGAACTCGGCGAGCAAGACGGCCGGTACTACATGGTGATGGAGTACCTGGCGGGCATGTCGCTGTCGACCTTCGCCAAGAAGGCCCAACAGCGCGTGCCGGGCGGCCTCCCCGTCGACTTGTGCCTGTCGCTGTGCGCCCAGGCATGCGCCGGACTGCACTACGCGCACGAGCGGACGACCCCGGACGGCCAGCCGCTCAACATCATCCACCGGGACATCTCGCCGCAGAACCTGGTGGTGTCGTTCGAAGGCGTGCTCAAGATCGTCGACTTCGGCATCGCGAAGGCCGAGCTGCGGGCGACCAAGACCCGAAGCGGGACGATCAAGGGCAAGTTCGCGTACATGTCGCCGGAGCAGTGCCTCGGCAAACCGCTGGACCGGCGGACCGACATTTTCGCACTCGGGACGATCCTGTGGGAGTTGCTCACCGGACGGCGGCTGTTCAAGCGCGACAGCACCTACGACACCTACCACGCGATCGTACGCGGCGAGGTCGTGCCGCCGTCGCACGCCAATCACCAGCTCGACCCGCAGCTCGACGAGCTCGTGATGCGCGCCCTGGCGTACAACCGGCAAGACCGGTACCCGACGGCGGAGGCGTTCGGCGAGGCGCTGCTGCAGACGCTGCACCGACGCGGCAAGTCGCCCAGTGCAGCCGAGATCGCGCAGTTTTTCGACGCCCATTTTTCCGCCGAGATCGAGACGCACGCGGAACGCATGCGCGAACTGCTCACCGGCGGCCGCGCGACGCTTGAGGACATCAGCTGGCACGCGGCGGATCTGGCCAGCGACTCGGCCTCCGAGATGCCGGACGACGCGCCGGCGCGCCTCGATACCCTGCCGGCCGCCGGGGCGCGCGACGCGACGGACAGCGCGTGGGCCGACGACGACGAAGCGGATGCAGGAGAGGCGACGCGGATCGAGCCGAATCCGCTGTTGCGCGTGCAGACGCTGCATGCGCAACAAAAGCGGGAAGAAGCGGCCCGCGGAGCAGCGGCGCCCGCCGCGCCCGCGAAGCCCGCCGCCGCGCCCGCGAAGCCCGCCGCCGCGCCCGCGAAGCCCGCCGC
>RFGE01000085.1 GCA_003696105.1 Deltaproteobacteria bacterium
CAGGTTCTCGCGGCCTACGGGGCCGCGTGGCAACACGCGCCCTCGGGCGCGCGCCGACTCCCGCCTCGCCTCTCGCAGCCTCGCCGGCGCGCCTCCACGCAACCGCCAGCTAGTCGCCAGCGTTTCGGCCGAAAGCCTGGAAGAACGCGCGCAGCTCGGCGGTGTCGACCGGAGCACGCCGTTCGGCGATCAGGTCGCGATTCGCGATCAGGTCCGCCGGGATCTCGAGCAGGAAGCGCGACGGAGCACGCTGGACCTCTTTGCCGTGCTTGCGGCGCAGCTGGCAACGCGTGAGGTAGAGTTTGCGCTGTGCGCGGGTGATGCCGACGTACGCGAGCCGCCGTTCCTCGGCGACGTCGGCGGCGTGCTCGGGGTCGGCGACGTCGGTTGCCGTCGGCATGAGCGTGCGCCAGTGCGGCAGCAACTCCTCTTCCATGCCGACGAGGAACACGACCGGAAACTCGAGCCCCTTGGCGCCGTGCAGGGTAGTGAGCACCACACGGTCGCCCGCCGGCGCGGCGTCGGCGTCGGCGTCGTTGGCGTCGAGCGCGAGGCGCCGAAGGTATTCCGCGAGCGCGGTGCGGTCGCCGCCGGCGGAGGCGTGGCGCGCGAGCGCGCGGATCAGACCGTTGACGTTGTCGATGCGCCGCTGCGCGGCTGACAGGCTCGGCGATGCGGCGCGCAGATCGCCGAACAGGTCGATGTCGTCGACCAGCGCGCGCGTGGCCGCCTCGACGCCGTCCCGGTCCAGGCGCGCGCGAAGTGCCTCGATCACGGAGACGAACTCGTCGACGGCGCGCCGCGGTCCCGGCTTGACGCCGGCGACCTCGCCGATCCGTACGAGCGCCGTCCACAGAGACACTCGCCGCTCGTGCGCCCACTCGGCGGCGCGCTCGACGGTCGTGGCGCCGATGCCGCGCGCCGGGTAGTTGATCACGCGCCGCAATGAGATCTCGTCGCGCGGGCTGAGCGCGACGCGCAGGTACGCGATGACGTCCTTGACCTCCTTGCGTTCGAAAAACTGTTGGCCGCCGTACATCGCGTACGGGATCTGCCGCTCGCGCAGGGCTTCCTCGATGGGCGCGGTCTGGACGTTCGACCGGTACAGCACGGCGATGTCGCCGTAGCGGGCGCCGTCCGCGCGCAAGCGCGCGATCTCGTCGGCGACGAACGCCGCCTCGTCTTCGGGGCGTTCGGCGACGGCGACATCGATCGGTTCGCCCGGCGGCCGGTCGCTCCACAACGACTTGCCGTGCCGATCGATGTTGTTGGCGATGACCGCGTTGGCCGCGGCGAGGATCTGCGGCGTACTGCGGTAGTTCTGTTCCAGCTTGATCACGGTTGCGCCCGGGAACATCCGCTCGAACTGCAAGATGTTGGTCGGGTCGGCCCCGCGCCATGCGTAGATCGACTGGTCGTCGTCGCCGACGACGCACAAATTGCCGTGGGCGGCGACCAGATGGGTCACGAGGCGCAGCTGTGCGCGGTTGGTGTCCTGAAACTCGTCCACCAGAACGTGGTCGAACCTCGTCGCCCACCGTTGGCGGACGTCCGCGTCGCGGTCGAACAGCCGGACGACCTCCGTGATCAGATCGTCGAAGTCGACCGCGGCGAACGCCCGCAGCGCGCGCTGGTACTTCGGATAGATCTCGGCGGTGATCGCGTCGTAGTCGTCGCCGTCCGCCGGCACGTACTCCTCCGGCGCGATGAACGCATTTTTCGCCAGCGAGATGCGGGTGAGGACCGCCTTGGCATCGTAGCGGCGGCCGGCGTCGTCGACGTGGCGGAGCAACTCGCGCACCGTGCCGAGCTGGTCGGCCTGGTCGTAGATCGCGAACCCGCGGGGGAATCCAAGCGCGGCGCGCTCCTGCCGCAGGATGTGCAGCCCGAGCGCGTGGAATGTGCCGATGGTGAGGGCGTCGGCCGCCCGTCTGCTGCGGACGAGCGCGCGCACGCGCTCGCGCATTTCGGCCGCGGCCTTGTTGGTGAACGTCACGGCGCAAATGCGGTCGGGCGCGACGCCCCGCTCGATGAGGCGCGCGATCCTCCGGGTGATGACGCGCGTCTTGCCGGAGCCGGCGCCGGCGAGCACGAGCAGCGGGCCGCCGCCGTGATCGACGGCCCGTTTCTGCGGTGGGTTCAGGCTCACGACGGGGGCGAGACCCTACCCGCGGCCGGGGCGCCGGCGCAAGCCTCTGTCGTACCGCACGGATCGCGCTATGGTGGCCGCGTGGACGCTGCAGAGCGCCGCTACCGCGAACTCGTGGAGGACATCCGCGCGGAGTTTCCGGCATTTCGTATCCGGCCCAAGCACGCATCGCGCCTCCAGCGCGCGCTCGGCGCGGCGCTCGCGGTGGCGACCGCCGGCCGGATGCGGACGTATATGACGCACTACCAGACCACGATCGGGTCGACCGTGTACGTGACGGCCGACTGGGATCGCCGCGCGGCCGACGCGCGCTACGTCACCCTGCGCCACGAACGGGTGCACCTCCGCCAGTTCGCGCGCCTCGGTGTGCCGCTGATGGCGGTGCTGTACTTGCTGGTGCCGCTGCCGGTGGGGCTCGCGTGGTTTCGCGCGCACTTCGAGCGCGAGGCGTACGCCGAGACGATCCGGGCGGCCGCCGAAGTCTACGGGGTCGCGGCGGTGCGCGACCCCGGCTTTCGCCGCCAAATTCTCGCGCAGTTCACCGGGCCATCGTACGGTTGGATGTGGCCGTTTCGACGCGGGTTGGACCGCTGGTACGATTCCGTGCTCGCCGGAGTGTCAGAGCGTGAGTGACGTCATCATCGGCATCGATCTCGGGACGACCAACTCGGTCGTCGCCGCCGTCGTCGACGGGCAGCCGCAAGTGTTGGCCGACGACAAGGGGATCAAGATCCAGCCGTCGGTGGTCTCGTTTCACCCCAACGGGTCCGTCGTCGTCGGCGCCGCGGCCAAGCAGCGCCGCATCATCGACCCGAAGAACACCATTTATTCGGCGAAACGTCTGATCGGTCGGACTTTCCGGTCGACGGAGGTCCAGGCGGCAGCCGCGCGCATGCCCTACCCGATCAAGGAAGGCGTCAACGAGCAGCCGGTCGTGGCCACGCGCGCGGGCGAGTTCGCGATTCCGGAGATCTCGGCGATCATCCTCGACCACATGCGGTCGATCGCGCGGACGACGCTCGGGACCGAGGTCGACCAGGCGGTGATCACGGTGCCGGCCAACTTTACGGACGCGCAACGGTCGGCGACGGCGACGGCGGGGGCGATTGCGGGCATTACGGTCGTGCGCGTGCTCAACGAGCCGACTGCGGCGGCGCTCGCCTACGGCCGCGGGCGGACCGGCCACCAGACTGTCGCGGTCTACGACTTTGGCGGCGGCACGTTCGACGTGTCGATCTTGCGGCTCGACGGCGACGTCTACCAGGTGCTGTCGACCGCGGGCGATACGTTCCTCGGCGGCGACGATATCGACGAGCGCCTGGTCGACGCGATGGTCCAACAGTTCCTTCGCGACACGCGCGTCGATTTGCGCGGCGACGAGCTGGCGATGCAGCGGCTGCGCGCCGTCGCCGAACAGACCAAAATCGAGCTGTCTCGCCGGTCGCGGGCGGTCGTCAAGGTGGACGAGATCGCGTACGGCCCCGGAGGCGCACCGCTGGACTTGACCGTCGAGATCTCGCGCGACGAATTCCTGGCGCAGATCGCCGATCTGGTCGACCGGACGTTCCCGGTGTGCGGCGAGGCGATGAACGCCGCCGGCGTGTCGGCGGTCGACGAGGTTCTGCTGGTCGGCGGCACGACCAAGATGCCGTACGTGCGCGAGCGCGTCGCCGCGTTCTTCGGCCGGCCGCCGCGCACGGACGTCAACCCGGACGAGGCGGTCGCAATCGGGGCCGCGATTCAGGCCGACGCGCTCGCACGGGTGCTCAGCCGCGGCGCCAGGCCCACCGCGCGCGCCGCGTCGGTCGCGCCGCCGCCGCCGCCGATGGCGGCACGGCCCGCCGGCGCGTCGGTCGCGCCGCCGCCGCCGCCGGCGGACGCGATCGCGCGCAAGATCGCGCCGCCGCCGCGCGCGACTCGGCCGCGGGTCGCACCGCCGCCGGCCCGTTCGCCGGAAGACGAGCCCGACACGATCGTCGCGGACGACGAGGAGACGACAGGCATTCGCCGGCCACCGCCGGCCGGTACGCCGCTGGCGCGGATCGCGCCGCGTCCGGCGACCGCGCCGCCGCGCGCGACTCGCGTCGCCCAGGCCGTTCCGCCGCCCGTCCCCGCCGCCCGGCGCGCCGACACGGGCGAGGCCACGGCGGTCGATACCCAGGTGGCGACGCATCCGGGCGCGGCGCCGGCGCCGGCGGGCGACGACACCCAGGTAGCCACCGAGCCGGGGCCGCGCGCCGGCTCGGCGGGCGGCCTGTCGTGGGACGAGCTGGACCACACCGGCATCGGCGCTCCCGCCGGCGCGGCTCCGCTCGAACTGGCGGACGTCGGCGCGCCCCTCGGCGGCGCGCCGGAGTCGGCCGCCGCTGCCCCGCGCGCGCCGGTCGTCCTCGACGTCGTGCCGCGGGGCATCGGCGTCGGCACGATCGCCGGCTACTGCGACCTGCTGATCGAGCGCCACACGCAGGTGCCGTGCGACGTGACGCGTCGGTTCGCGACGTCGGTCGACGGTCAGACGACGGTCGAGCTGCGCGTGTGCGTGGGAGATTCTCGGCGCATCGACGAAAACGTCGTGCTCGGGACGCTCGTGCTCGACGGGATTCCGCCGAAGCCGCGCGGACAGGCGAAGATCTCGGTGACGTTCCACGTCGACGAAAGCGCGATGCTCAGCGTGTCGGCTCGCGACGAGGACACCGGCGCGGAGCAGCGCGCCACGCTGCGCATCCTCGGCGCACAGACCGACGAGGAGGTCACGGCCGCCCGCGAGCGCTTCCGCGAACTCACGGGCGTCGCCGACTCGTGACCGCGGGCGCGGCCGAAGCGCGTTCGGCGCCCTGGCGGCAAGCCGGCCGCCCGGGAAACGGGCTGGCGCGGAGCGCGCATTTCGAGCTAGAACAGCCGGATGAGCGCACGGACGGCCCATGTCGAGCGCACGACACGCGAGACGGCGGTCTCCGTGTCGCTGTCCCTCGATGGGGGAGCCGTGCGGGACATCCACACGCCGTTGCCGTTTTTCAACCACATGCTCGATGCGTTTGCTCGGCACGGTTTGTTCGACTTGCGCGTGCACGCCCGCGGCGACATCGAGATCGACGGGCACCACACGGTCGAGGACGTCGGCCTCGCGCTTGGTGATGCCTTCCGCCAGGCGCTGGGCGATCGCGCGGGCATTGCGCGCTACGGCGACGCCACCGTGCCGATGGACGAGACGCTTGCGTCGTGTGCGGTGGACTTTTGCGGCCGCCCGGCGTTCGTGTGGCACGTCGGCGCGATCGCGGGCAAGTGGGTCGGCGGCTTCGACTGCGACCTGGCGAAGGAGTTCTTTGCGGCGTTCGCTGCCCGTGCCCAGTGCAACTTGCACGTCAACCTGCATTACGGCGAGAACGCGCACCACATCCTCGAGGCGTGTTTCAAGGCGTTCGCCCGCGCGTGCGATCGCGCCACCCAAATCGACGAGCGGCTCGGCGGCGACGTGCCGTCGACGAAGGGCACGCTCACGGCGTAGGCGGTGATCGCGGTCGTCGACAGCGGCTACGGCAACCTGCGGTCGGTCGCGAAGGCGCTCGCGCGGGTCGGCGCCGACGTGGTCGTCACGGGCGACCCGGACGTCGTACGGCGCGCAGACCGCGTCGTGATGCCCGGCCAGGGGGCGTTTGGCGATTGCGTCGCTGCGCTCGCCGGTGGGCTCGGCGACGCGCTGCGCGAGGCGATCGCGGCCGGCCGGCCGTATCTCGGCATCTGCCTCGGCCTCCAGGTGCTGTTCGGCGCCAGCGAGGAGAGTCCGGGGGCGGCAGGTCTCGGACTGCTGGCCGGTCGCGTCGTCCGGTTCCGCCGGGACCGACCGGCGATGAAGGTTCCGCACATGGGCTGGAACCGCGTGTTCGGCCGGGGGGATCGCCTCGTCGACGGCGTCGGCGACGCGCCGTATTTCTACTTCGTGCACTCGTACTACGCCGTGCCGGAGGATCCGGACGTCGTCGCTCTCGAGTGCGACTACGGCGTCCGATTTTGCGCCGCCGTGCGCCGGGACAACGTGTTCGCGTGCCAGTTCCACCCGGAAAAGAGCCAGCGCGCGGGACTGCGGCTGCTGGCCAACTTCGTGGAGGCACCGTGAAGGTCATTCCGGCGATCGACTTGCTCGGCGGGCGCGCCGTGCGGCTGCGCGCCGGACGGCGCGACGACGTCACCGTGTTTTCGGACGAGCCGTGGCGGGTGGCGCGCGCGTTTGCTCAGGCCGGCGCCGAACGCATTCACGTGGTCGACTTGGACGGCGCGTTCGACGGCGCGCCGCGCCACCGCGCCGCGATCGAGCGCATCCTGGCCGAGGCGACCGTGCCGGTGCAGGTCGGCGGCGGGTTGCGCACGCGGGCTGCGATCGACGCGGCGCTCGCGGCCGGCGCGGCGTACGCGGTCGTGGGCACCGCGGCGCTCACGGATCCAGACATGCTGCGGGAGGCCTGCGCCGCGCACCCGGGGCGCATCGTGGTCGCCGTCGATGCGCGTGACGGCCGCGTGGCGATCGAAGGTTGGGTCGAGACGTCCGACACGACGGCCGTCGACCTCGGCCGGCGAGCGGCCGCCTGGGGCGCCGCGGCGCTGCTGTATACCGACGTCGCGCGCGACGGACTGCACCGCGGGCCGAACGTCGACGCGACGGCCGAGCTGGCCGCGGCGGTCGACATTCCGGTCATCGCGTCCGGCGGCGTGTCGTCCGTCGACGATCTGCGCGCGCTCGCGGCGCGCGGCATCCCATACGCGGTCGTCGGGCGGGCGCTGTACGAGGGCCGGTTCACGCTCGAGGAGGCGATCGCGGCGGCATGTTGACCAAACGGATCATTCCGTGCCTCGACGTCAAGGATGGCCGTGTCGTCAAGGGGACGAACTTCGTGAACCTGCGCGACGCCGGCGACCCGGTCGAGCAGGCGGCCGCTTACGATGCGCAGGGAGCCGACGAACTGTGCTTCCTCGACATCTCCGCCTCCCCGGAGGGCAAAGCTACGATCGTCGACATCGTCGCGCGCACCGCCGAGGTCGTGTTCGTGCCGCTCACCGTCGGCGGCGGTGTGCGGACGGTCGACGATGTGCGCGCGTTGCTCGAGGCTGGCGCCGACAAGGTGTCGATGAACACAGCCGCGCTGCGCGACCCGGACCTGATTGCGCAGGCGGCGCGGCGGTTCGGCTCGCAGGCGATCGTCGTGGCGATCGATGCCAAGCGGAAGCCCGACGGGAGCTACGAGGTCTACAGCCACGGCGGCCGCACGCCGGAGGGCGTCGACGCGATCGAATGGGCGCGCCGTGCGGTCGCCCTCGGCGCCGGGGAGATCCTGCTCACCAGCATGGACCGCGACGGCACCGGGCGCGGATACGATCTGGAACTCACGCGGCGCGTTGCGGACGCCGTGCCCGTGCCGGTGATCGCCTCCGGCGGGGTCGGCTCGCTCGACGATCTGGTCGCCGGCCTCACCGACGGCGGCGCGGACGCCGTGCTCGCCGCTTCGATCTTTCACTACGGCCGGCATACGATCGCCGAGGCCAAAGACGTACTGCGCCGCCACGGCGTCCCGGTCCGTCCCGTTGCGACGCCGGCCGGCGGGCGGGAGGAGCGATGATCGCGTACGACGACCGAGGGTTGGTACCCGCGGTGGCGCAAGACGCCGCCACCGGGCACGTGTTGATGGTCGCGTGGATGAACGCCGAGGCGTTCGCGCGCACGCTGCAGACCGGGGAGCTTCACTTCTATTCGCGGTCGCGCGCCACCCTGTGGCGCAAGGGCGAGACGTCTGGCAACACGCTGCGCGTCCGCGAGCTGCGGGTCGATTGTGACGGCGATACGGTGTTGGCGCTGGTCGAACCGGCCGGCCCCGCGTGCCACACCGGCGCGCGGTCGTGCTTCTTTCGACCGGTCGACCTGGCCGGCGGCGGCGCGGCCAGCGAAGCGGCGGCGCGCGCGCCGGGCGATCGCGGCCCGACCGGTGACGGCGGGCCGCCCGGCTCTGTGCTCGATCGGCTGGCGCGCGTGCTCGCAGATCGGCGCGATCGCGGCTCGGCCGACACGAGCTACAGCAAGCGACTGATGGACGCGGGACCGGGCGCGATCGCGGCGAAGATCGTCGAGGAGGCGGGCGAGTTGGTCGACGAGCTGGCCGCGGGCGACGAGGAGCGGTTGGTGTCGGAAACCGCCGACCTGTGGTTTCACTGCCTCGTCGGGCTCGCGGCGCGCTCCGTCGATCCGGAGCGCGTACTGCGCGAACTCGACCGGCGTTTCGGCACGAGCGGTATCGCGGAGAAGGCCGCGCGGTCCCGATGACCCCGCTGGTAGCCAGCGCGGCCCTCGTCGCCATCGCCTACTTCGCCGGGTCGATTCCGACCGGCGTGTTGGTGGCGCGCGCGCGGGGAGTCGATCTGCGCGCCGTCGGCAGCGGCAACATCGGCGCGACCAACGTCGCGCGCGCTCTCGGCAAGCGCGTCGGCGTCGCGGTGCTCGTCGCGGATGCGGCCAAAGGCGCGGCGCCGGCTGCCGCGGGCCTGTGGTTGCAGGCCCGCGGGCTCGCGGACCCGGTGGCGGTGGCCGCCGCCGGGTTCGCCGCGATCGCCGGCCACTGCTTTCCCGTGTGGCTCGGGTTTCGCGGCGGCAAGGGCGTCGCGACGTCGCTGGGCGTGTTCGCGGTGCTGGCGCCGGACGTGACTGCCCTCGCGGCGGCGCTGTGGATCGCATTGTACGCCGCGTTCCGCATCGCATCGGTCGGCTCGCTCGCCGCATCCGCAGCGTTCGTGCCGCTGCTGTGGCTGCGCGGATACGGCGTGCCGACGATCGCCCTCGCGGGTGCGGCCGTCGCGCTCATCGCCGTCAAGCACCGCGACAACGTCGCGCGGCTCGTGCGTCACGCAGAACATCGCGTGTAGAGCTGGTCGCGGACGTCGGCCAGCCAGGCCGCGATCGGGCGACCCTCCACGATCAGATCGGGGCCCGCCACGTCCGCCAGCGGCCGCAGCACGAAGGCGCGCTCGGTCATGCGCGGGTGCGGCACCACGAGGGAGGGCGATCGGATGCGTCGGTCGCCGAACAGCAGCAGGTCGAGGTCGAGCGTGCGCGGCCCCTGCGGACGGTCGCGCCGGCGGCCGAACGCGTGCTCCAACCGTTGTAACCGCATCAACAAAGCCTCCGGTTGGATGCCGTCGACCGCGATGCGCGCCACCGCGTTGATGAACGCCGGCTGGTCGCGCACTGGACCGACTGGCGCCGTCCGGTACAGCGGGCTGAGCGCCGCATCGCCCGCGAACCGCCACGCGCGCATCCGGGCGAACGCGGCGCGCACCGCCGCCGCGGGGTCGCCGAGGTTGCCGCCGAGGCCGATATAGACCGTCTCGGCCACGCGTCGTCACGCCGGCGCGGCCACGACCGGGTTGCGGAGCACGCCGATGCCGTCGATGTCCACCTCGACCACGTCGCCGGCCGCGAGGGGGCCGACGCCAGACGGCGTGCCGGTCGTGATCACGTCGCCGGGTTCGAGCGTCATGACGGCGGTGATGAACTCGATGAGCTGCGCGACCGGAAAGAGTAGGTCCGCCGTGGTCGAGTCCTGCCGGAGTTCGCCGTTGACCCGGCTGCGCACCCGTAGGTTCGCCGGATCGAGGCCGCCGCGGATGCACGGGCCGATCGGGCAGAAGGTGTCGAACCCCTTGGCGCGCGTCCACTGGCCGTCGCGCCGCTGCAGATCGCGCACCGTGACGTCGTTGACGCATGTGTAGCCGAGGATGAAGTCGGCTGCGCAGTCGGCCGGGACGCGGCGCGCGCGACGGCTGATCACGACGCCGAGTTCCGCCTCGTAGTCGATCCGCTCGAAGCCGGCCGGCAATGCGATCGGATCGCCCGAGCCGACGACCGCCGACGGCGCTTTCAAGAAGATCAGCGGCTCGTCGGGGGGCTGTTTGCCCATCTCGCGGGCGTGTGCGCGGTAGTTGACGCCGACACCGACAATTTTCGACGGCGCGAGGTCGAAGTCCGTCGGCCCAGAGGAACCGTCGCGATACAGCGGCAGGCGCACGCGCGCGTTATACACCGCGGCGCGCGCGCGGCCCACCGCGGCGTCCCGGGCGCGACCCGACGGCGTCGGCTCCGCTCACCTACGTGCACCTACACGGTCGTCGGTTGCACCCCGGACGGACGCTCCGCTACACTTTTTTACCGATGGCCTCGTCTCGCCGGCCGACTGCGCTGGGCCACGTCCCGGCGCCGGGGGGCGCGTCCCCGGGCGGGGCGCCGGCGGGGGGCGGCGTGGACGACGACGAGAAGACCACCGTCGATGGCGGGCCGCCGAGCCCGCCGCGGCGCGCGACCCCGGACCGTTGGGAAGAGCGCACCGTCCAGGAGGGTGGCGGCGCGCTGCTGCGGCGCGCTGCGGCCGACATCGCCGATGCCGACTCGGTCGCCGGGACGATCGAGCGCGGGCTCGACGCCGAGACGATTGAGGAGACGACGACCGGATCGCCGCCGCCCAATCGGCTGGCCATCGGATCGAGTGACCTAAGCGCGTCGGCGGCCGATGCCGGGCTGTCGACGATCGACGAACCGACGGTCGACCAGCGCGCTCAACGTGAGCGAGCGCGACAGCAGGCGCGCGCGGCCGCGGCCGACGAGGAGGACAACAAGCCGACGCGGATCGCGCTGCACGCCCGCCTCATCGTGATCGGCGGCAACGATCGAGGACGCGAGTTCGCGATCGACTCCGCGCGCACGACCGTCGGCCGGGGCGTGGACAACGACATCGTCCTCACCGACATCGCCGTGTCGCGGCGGCACATGTCGATCGAGTTCGACGGCGCCGGATTCGTCGTGCGCGATCACAAATCCGGCAATGGCACGCTGGTCAACAACGAGCGCCGGGAAGTCGCGCGGCTGTCGAGCGGAGACCAGATCGAAATCGGCAACACGCTGTTGCGGTTCGAGTGTCCGCAAGCCGACGGCGGCGTCGCGGCGGAGGCTGCCGAGTTCGACGAGGACGCAAAGACGATCGAAGCGGGCGCGCCGGCGGCTGCGGGAGGCAAGCTGCCGTTGCCGTCCGGAGCGCGGGTGCGCGCAGCCCTGCCGACGCAAGCCCCGGCGTTCGCGCCCGCGCGGGCGTCCGTGCCGCTGCCCGCGTCGCGGCCGGTGCGCCGGCGCGAGTCCGCCCACGGTGCGTTGTCGGGATTGCCCGAGCCGGCGGGCGCCCTGCCGACGATGCCGGTGCCGCGCATCCCCGACGCGCCGCAGCTCACGCCCGAAGAGGAGCGGCGGCGGCGGCTGTGGATCGGGGCCGGCGTGGCGGGCGCGCTCGTCGCGCTCACCGCGATTGGCATCGCGTTGTCGGGCGACGCGCCGGCGCGCAAGGCCGGAGTGAGCGCCGCCGGCGAGATGCTCGGAATCGGTGCGGCGATCACAGCCGCGCGGTCGGTGGCAGCGCCCACCGCGGCGGCGCCGGACGCGGGCGCGCCGCGAGCGACGCCGGCCGTCACGCCGCTCGTGCTCGCCGACGCGGGCACGCCGTTGCCGGTCGTGGCGGTGCCGGCGCCGGACGCGGCGCCCGCGGTCGCCGCTCCCGACGCGGCGGTCAAGCGCGCGATCGCGACGCCCCCTCGCGCCATCGAGCCGCCAGCGCGCAAGCGGACCGAGCGCGTGCCGCCGCGGCGCAACGGGAAAAAGCGCGCGCCGCCGAAGCGCAGGGTCGGCAAGCGTTCGTCGCCGCCGCGCCGCGCGGTCGAGCGCGCACCGTCGCCGGAGCGCGCCGTCGCGTCCGCGCGCGCGCGCGCCCTGGCGCAATACAAGGGCAAGAAGTTCGCGGCCGCCGCCGCTTCGCTGCGGGAGGTCGCCGGGCGGGCGGGCGGCGACCGGGCGGAGATCGAGCGGCTCGCGGACGACTACGCGGCAGTCGGCACTCAGCTTGCGCTCGCCGAGCGGAGCAAAGCGTCGAACCCGCCTGCCGCGATGGCCGCGTACCGCAAGGCGCTCACGATCGATCGCCGATCCGGCGGGGGAGCCCACGCCCGGTACATCCGACTGCAACTCGGTGAGGTCGCGCCGCGCGCGGCCGCATCGTTCATGGCGCAAAAGAAGTACGAGGCGGCCAAGCGAGCTTGCGATGCGGCGGTCAACTACGGTGCCGGCGCCGATCCGATGGTCGCGCGCGTCCGTAGGGGACTCGAGCGCGTGGCCGCAGGGCTGTACCAGGAAGGCGTACGGCTCCGCAAGGCGAATCCCGCGAAGGCGTCCGGCTATCTCAAGCGAGTACTCCGCATCGTGCCGCCGGACAGTCCGTGGTACGCGAAGGCGTACGCGGCGCTCAATGCGACCAAGCCGCCGCGCGACGACGACGAGTGACGTGCGGCGCGGTCCCGGGCGCCGCGGCCGGCGGACGCCGGACCGGCATACGCGCGGACCATGCCGGGCCGCGCGGGACGGCGGTGGCGCGCAACGTCACTCGCGCAAGGCGGCGGCGATGGCGCGCCACGTCATCCCCTCGAACCGCGCGAGCAGGATGGCGAAGGTCGTGAGCGATACCGCCGCCGCGATGGCGACACGCGCCGCCGGCGGCAGGGGGGCCGTGGCGGCGTGCACGGCGGCGGACGCGCCGGTGGCCAGTGCCGCCCAGCCGACGATCGGCCCGACGCGCGCGGCGAGCGCCCGCGCGCGCAACCTCAGGACGCCGAGACCGAGGGCGAACAACACGCAGAACGCGATCGGATAGCCGGCGGCCCATGCCATCGCGATCGACAGGTAGCCGAATCGGTCGCCGAGCGCGACGCCGAACAGCCAAAACAGGCTCGGTACGGTGACGGCCGCCACGATCGTGTACAGCAGGGTCTTGCCCGGATGACCGGTTCCGTCGAGTAGCGGCGGCACGACGAACGACAGCCCGCGGAGCGCGCCGACGAAGCACAGCAGGCGCGCCGCGGCGGCGCCCTCGACCCACTCGGGCCCGATGATGCGCAGCAGATCGTCGGCCGTGACGAACACGATGCCGACAAAACCGAACATGACGACCATGTTCATGCGCAGCAGTGACACGAACTGGTCGACGAGCGCGGCGCCGGCGTGCTTGAGCCGCGAGAACGCGGGGAACGCCGTGTTCTGGATGACTTCAGAGATGAACCTCGCCGGCTCGAGCACGATCAGATACGCGTTGGCGTAGACGCCCGCCGCGTGCGATCCGAACAAGTACCCGACCACGTAGTAGTCGACGTTCGTGTACACGTAAAACAGGATGCGGTGGGCCGACGACTTGAACCCGAACCACAACCAGTCGGCCGCCTCGCGCAGTCGCAGGACGAACCGCGGCCGCCACGGGTGGACGATCTGCACGCCGATCCCCGTGACGAGCACGCGGCACAGCGGCCCGGCGACGAATGCCCATGGTCCGTAGCCGGCTGCCGCGACCCCGATCTTGCCGCCGAACTCGGCGACGTTCGCGACGATGCGAATGAGGGACAGCTCCTTGAACCGCAGCTCGCGTTTGAGCAGCGCGTAGGGGATGTAGTAGCTGTTCTGCCAGATCAGCTTGAACCCGTAGACGCCCAGCAGACTGGCGACCACCGGCGTGGCGAGCAGGGCCGCGAGGGCCGGGCCGATCGCGAGCCATAGCGCCGCGGCGAGCGCGAGCGACATCGCCAGGTTGAGCCAGAACAAGGTGGACAGCTTGTCGGGGGTCGGATCGTCGCGCTGCACCACGGCCGACGCGAGCCCCAGATCGGTGGCAAGGTCGAGCGCCGGGAACAGCGCGAATGCGTAGACCGCGGCGCCGAGTTGGTGCGGCTCGAGAAACAGCGCGTTGATGAGGAACAGCGCCACGACGTCCAGCGCCGCGACGGCGGAGCTGGCCGCGCCGACCCAGGCGAGCCCGCGGTTGACCTGGCCGCGGATCTGCGATGGAGGAGTCATGCCGCCAGCGGCGAGGTATAGCCGATTTCCGGCGGATCCCGCACGGGCGCCCGTCCGCGGCGTCAGGCCGTGCGCACGGAGAAGTCGCGCACCGTGACGACCTCGCCCGCGTCGAGGTCGACCAGGAAGCTGCGGCCCGTGCCGACGCGGCCGTCGAACGCGAGCAGGTACCACACGTCCAGGGTCCAGCGGGCGTGGCCGGACTCGCACGGCGGCGTCCACGACACCGCCTCGAGGTCGCCCAGGTGGGGCGGCCGCCGCGACGCGCTCGCCGCCAGTGTCCGATACGGCGCCGACTGCGACGCGATGGAGACGGCGCGGCGCGCGTCGTCGCGCCCGATCTCGCGCCGCCACGCCGACGTGAGCCGCGCGCTGCCCACCTTGCCCGTGGGCGTGAGCTCGATTTCGTACGCCTCGTCGGCCGCGATGTCGTCGAAGTCGGGCACGTCGAACTCGGGGTAGCGGTCGCGCGCGCCGATCGCTTCCAGCCGGTCGTCGAATGCCTCGTGCCCTGCCGCGAGCGTGTCCGCGTCGTAGTAGGCGTACACGCGCAAGGCCAGCGCCGTCGACGGTAGCCGGTGGTCCCAGTCGACCACGGCGATGCAGCCGTGGTAGGGGGTGCGGAACGGCGTGAGCGGCGGGAGCGCCTCGGCAAGTCGGACGGCCGCCTCGGGCTCGGCGAAAAGCCCCTGGTACGCCACTCGCGGATGTCGGCGCAGGTCCTTCGCGATGAGCTCCCGCAGATCCCGAATCATCTGCCGCTACCGATCAGGGTACACCAGCCGTCGACTCGAGCCGATCGATCAACTCGGAAATCTGGTCTGTGCGCAACTTGAGGCGTGCCGGATTGACCACGAGGCGCGCGGACACGTCCGCGATCGTCTCGACTTCGCGCAGGCCGTTTTGCCGCAGCGTCTCGCCGGTTTCCACGAGGTCGACGATGCGGTGCGCCAGCCCGAGTAGCGGCGCCAACTCGATCGACCCGGACAGCTTGATGATCTCCGCGGTAATTCCGCGCGCCTGCAGGTGCCGGCGCGTCAGGTTGGGATATTTCGTGGCGACCCGCATGTGAATGGGCGCCGCGTCGACAACCGGCGCGTCGACGGCCTCGGCGACGACCATGCGGCACCGGCCGATGCCGAGGTCGAGTGGCTCGTACAGGTCGCGTCCCTGCTCGTCGAGCACGTCGCTGCCGGCGATGCCGACGTCAGCGGCGCCGTAGTCGACGTAGGTGGGGACGTCTTGGCCGCGCAACACCAGCAGGCGCAGCGGCCCGGCGTCGTGCACGAGCCGCCGAGATGTCCGAATGCCGTCGCCGACCGCGTAGCCGGCGCGGCGCAACAGGTCGATGGCCTGCGCGAGTACGCGACCCTTCGGAATGGCGATCACCAGCGGGCGAGTGCGCGCCGCCGGCGGGCGGTGTCTCGGTTTCGCTCCCACGGGGCCGCCGACCGTACCGCATTTCGCGCGGCCACGGCAGCGCTGCTGCGCCGGTGGCTTCGCGCACGGCCCGCGTCATGCCTTGCAGCGCGCGATCCGCGCACCGAGTGGCGCCAGCTTCTCCTCGATGCGCGCGTAGCCCCGGTCGAGATGGTAAACGCGCAACACCTCGGTCTTGCCGTCGGCGACCAGGCCCGCGAGCACGAGACTCGCCGACGCGCGCAAGTCTGTCGCCATGACCGACGCGCCCGACAGCGGCCGGCCGCCGCGGATGACCGCCATGCGGCCCGACACGTGGATGTCCGCGCCCATTCGGCACAGTTCCGGCACGTGCATGAACCGGTTTTCGAAGATCGCCTCTTGGATGACGCTCTGGCCGTCCGCCTGCGACGCGAGCACCATGAACTGCGCCTGCATGTCGGTAGGGAAGCCCGGGTGCGGCTGCGTCATGATGTCGACCGGCCGCAGCGCCCCGTCGCACCGCACGCGGATGCCGCGCTCCTCGGTTGTCACCGTCGCGCCGGCAGCGCGGAGCTTTGCGATCACTGCGTCGAGGTGCTCCGGCGCCGCGCCGTCGACCAGCACGTCGCCACGCGTGATCGCGGCGGCCACCATGAACGTACCGGCTTCGATCCGATCGGGGATGATCGCGTGCTCGATCGGGTGGAGTTCGTCGACTCCCTCGATGTGAATTTCCGTGGTGCCGGCTCCCTGTACGCGTCCGCCCATTTTGTTGAGCACGCGCGCCAGGTCCTCCACCTCCGGTTCGCGCGCGGCGTTCTCGATGACGGTGTGACCGCGCGCGAGCGCCGCGGCCATCATCAGATTCTCGGTGCCGGTGACGGTCGGGATGTCGCACACGATGCGCGCGCCCGACAAACGGGGGGCATCCACCTCGACGTAGCCGTGCGACAGCGACACGCGCGCGCCGAGCGCCTCGAGGCCTTTGAGGTGTTGGTCGATCGGGCGCGCGCCGATGGCGCAGCCGCCGGGTAGCGACACCCGCGCGCGGCCGTATCGCGCCACGAGCGGCCCGAGCACCAGCACGCTCGCGCGCATCGTCTTGACCAGCTCGTACGGCGCCTCGCACCGCGCCTCGCGATCGCGCGGCGGCGAGATCTGCATCCCGTCCGGTCCGTCGGCGTCCACTTGACATCCCAGGTGCCGCAGCAGCTTGGCCATCGTGCGCACGTCGTCGAGCGCCGGCACGTTGCGCAACGCGCACGGGCCACCGGTCAGCAGCGTCGACGCCATCAGCGGCAACGCGGCGTTCTTGGCGCCGCTTACGCGCACCGTTCCCTCGAGACGCCGGCCGCCCTCGACGACGATCTTATCCACCGCCGCCCCCGGGTCCGCGTACCGTCTCGCCTGGTGCCTCCGCCGTCACGCCAGTCTACTCGTCCACGTCGACACGGATGTCGTCGCCGTCCAGCGTGACGCGCACGCGGCCCTCGGCGCCGCGGCCGAAGCACGCGAACGCTGCCTCTTCGAGGTGGCGCGTGAGCGTCGACGCGAGACCGCGCGCTCCGGTCTCTCGCTTGAGCGCCAGCCCGACGATGTGATCGAGCACGTCCTCGTCCACCACGAGTTCGTAGCCTTCGTGTTCGAACTCGCTCGTGATCCGGCGGATGACGTCGTGGTCGAGGATCGCTTTGAGCGTGTCGGCCGACAGCGCCTGAAATGGGATCACGCGCGTAAATCGTGCGACCAGCTCGGGCAGAAAACCGTATGCCTGGAAGTTGGCGACGCTCTCGACCTCCTCGTGGGTGAAGTCGACCGCGATCTGGTCGGGCGATGCGCCGCGAATAGGCGGCCTGCGGCCGAAGCCGATCGAGTCGGACGCGCCGCGCCGCTGGGCGACGTGCTTGAACCCCGAGAACGCGCCGGCCGCGACGAATGCAATGTCGGCGGTCGACAGCACGATGTGATCGCCATACGTCGAATGGGTCAGTTCGAGCGGCACGACCACCTCGGACGACTCGAGCATCTTGAGGAGTTCGCGCTGCACGCCCATGCCGGTGACGTCCTTGGTCGTGCCCGCGCCTGCGAAGATCGCGTTGTTCTGGCCGGACGCGAGTTTGTCGAACTCGTCCAGGCAGATGATGCCGATGGAGGCGAGCATCGGGTTGTCGTCAGCCGCGTGCAGCAGGCGCGTGAGGATGGTGCTCGGGTCCTGGCCGACGTAGCCCGTCTCGGAGTATGTGGTGATGTCGACGAGCGCGGTCGGCAGCTTGAGGATGGAGCGAAACAGCAGCTCGACCAGGTGGGTCTTTCCGCAGCCGGTCGGCCCGACCAGCAAGTAGTTGGTCTTGGCCGGCACCTGGTCGCGCGGTACGCCGTCGAGGTAGATGCGCTTGATACGGCGTACGTGCCGGTACGCCATCAGGCAAACGGCGCGGCGGGCGGATTCCTGCCCGCGGTAGCCGAGCCGGTCGAGCTCGGCGAAGATCTCGGCCGGGGGCAAGTCTGGGAGATCGCGGACGAATTTGATGAAATGCTCGAGGCCTGGCTTGCGGATTTTGCGCGTCGTGTCCATCGGGCGACTCCGGAAACGCTAGCACGCTCTCGCGCGCACGCGCACGTTTTCGCTAAGGTCTGCCGGCGTGAGCGGAGAGTCGACATCGGTCCTCGCGGAACTCGGCCGGGGCAACATCGGGGCGGTCTTCCGCAAGCACGCCGACCTGGTCCTGGCGGGTCTGGTGGTCTCGATCATCGGCATGATGATCGTCCCGTTGCCGACGTTTTTGCTCGACATCCTGTTGAGCTTGAACGTGACGCTGGCGGTCGTCCTGCTGATGGTGTCGATCTACATCGGCGACGCGCTGCGTATCGCCGCATTTCCCACCATCTTGTTGGTCACGACCCTGTTTCGCCTGGGCCTGAACGTGTCCACGACGCGGCTCATCTTGCGGGACGGCTACGCGGGCGAAGTGATCGAGTCGTTCGGACAGTTCGTCGTCGCCGGCAACATCGTGGTCGGCGCGGTCATCTTCCTCATCCTCACGTTGATTCAGTTCATTGTGATCGCCAAGGGCTCGGAGCGCGTCGCGGAAGTCGCGGCGCGATTCACCCTCGACGCGATGCCCGGAAAGCAGATGTCGATCGATGCCGACTTGCGCGCCGGCAACATCGACCAGGCCGAGGCGCAGAGGCGGCGCTCCGCGTTGCAGCGCGAGTCGCAGATGTACGGGTCGATGGACGGCGCGATGAAGTTCGTCAAGGGCGACGCGATCGCCGGCATCCTGATTACGGTCATCAACATCGTAGGCGGGCTGATCATCGGCGTCGTCATGCGGGGCATGAGCGCGGGCGACGCCGCGGCGAAGTACACCGTGCTCACGATCGGCGACGGGCTGGTGTCACAGATTCCGGCGCTGGTCATCTCGCTGTCCGCCGGCATGATCGTCACGCGGGTGGCGAGCGAAGACGAGGGGGCACACCTGGGCCACGACATCGTCACGCAAGTGCTGGCGCAACCCAAGGCGATCGCCGTGGCGGCCGTGTTGCTCGCGCTTCTGGGGATCATTCCCGGGCTGCCGACCGTGCCGTTCCTGTTGCTGTCGGCGGGCACCGGCGCGCTGGCGTACTCGCTGCGCATGCGCGAGGCGGCCGCCGGTGACGGGGCGGCTGCTGGCGCGCCCGCGCCCGCGGTCGCGGCTGGCCGCCGCGCGCGGGGGGGGCGGCCGGGTGCCGCGGACGCGTTCGCGCCCACCGGCATCGTGCCCGCCGCGATCGAGCTGGCTCCCGACCTGGCCGCGGCCGTCGGGGCGACCGATACGGAGGGCTCCTTCTTTACGGAGACGATTCCACAGATTCGCCGGGCGCTGTACCGCGATCTCGGTGTCGTACTGCCCGGAGTGCGCGCGCGCACCGTCCCGGCGTTGCCGCCGAACGGATTTGTCGTGCGGATCGCGGAGTTGCCGATGCACCAGGGCACCGTGCGCACCGACGTGTGCCTGGTCGACGAGGAGCCGGACCGGGTCGCCGTGCTCAACGTCCCGGCCGAGGCGGCGCCGCACCCGATCAGCGGCCGGACGATCACCGCTGTGCCGGTCGCGGCCGCTGGCGTGGTGCAGCAGGCCGGGCTCACCGCGTGGACGCCCGCCCAGGTGCTCGCGATGACGGTTGCGAGCACCCTGCGCAAGTACGCTCACGAGTTCATCGGCATCCAGGAGACGCAGGCGCTGCTCGACGAACTGGAGAAGACGGCACCGGCGCTCGTGGCCGAAGTGGTGCCCAAGGTGGCGTCGGCGCACCTGCTCGCCGAAGTCTTGCGCCGCCTCGTCGAGGAGCAAATTTCGATTCGCGACCTGCGCGCCATCCTGCACGCGATGGCCGAGTGGGCGCCGAACGAAAAGGATCCAGTCATCCTCACCGAATACGTTCGCAGCGCGCTCGCGCGCCACATCACGCACGAGTTCGCGCCGGACGGCACGCTCGTCGCGTGGCTCATCGATCCGATGATCGAGGACACGATCCGCGGCGCGATCCAGAAGACCGCGACCGGGAGCTTCCTCGCGCTCGACCCGCAGACGGCGGCAGACATTCTCGCGGCCTTCCGCAAGGCGTTCGCCTCGCTGGGCCCCGACGCGCCGCCGCCAATCGTGCTCACGACGATGGAGGTCCGCCGTTACGTGCGCCGGCTCATCGAGATCGAGTTGCCGGATGTGGTCGTGCTGTCGTTCCAGGATCTGCGGCCCGACGTCAACATACAGCCGGTCGGCCGAGTGTCGCCGTGATCGCCGCGCGGGGGCCTGCGCGCGGGCGACTCGGTGCGGCCGCCGTCATGCACGGGCGCGCGCGATGGCGTCGGTACGGCGCATGATCGCGGCTGCCGCCGTCGTCACGGCCGTGTCGCCCGTGCCGGCGGGGGCGGACGACGGGATTCATGTTGCCGCGGGGATCGGCGGTTACGGCGCGCTCGTGGGGGGCGCGCGGGGACCGGCGGCGGAAGCGGAGGTCTATCCCGGCGGCAGATGGGGCCGATGGGGTGTGCGCGCGGCCTACTTCGGGGGCGTGCCGGGGCCGTGCGCGGCGCTCGTCGCCGCGGGCGCGACCTACACCGCGGCGGCGACTCGCCCCCATCTGCACGTCGCGTTCCACGGCGAGCTGGCGGCCGCGGTGGCGGACCCGGAGGGAATCCGCGCTGGCGCCGGCGGTGGCGTGCAGACCCAGGTCGGCGTCGTCGGTCCGCTGGCGGTCGGCGGCGACCTGGCAGCCTACCTGCTCGCCGGCGGCGGCGGCCCGGCGCTGCATGTCGTCGCGGCGGCGACCGTGCGCGCGAGCTGGTAGGCGCGACCGCCGTCGGTCGGTGTCGCGGTCGGACGAGTATCGACCGGGGACACGGACGGCATATACTGTCGACTCGCGATGGGGGACACGATGGAGAGGCTGCTACGCGAGCGAGCGCGCCTCGTCCACATAGGTCTGGCGGTCACGATCGTTCTGCTTCTGGCGGGCGAAGTGTGGATGAACGGCCGGGTCAACACCGTTGCGGTCATCCAGTTGGCCCACCTGGCGCTCGTACTCGCCGGGCTCGGGGCGCTGTGGCTCGCTCGATCAGCGCGGCTCGTCGTGGGGATCACCCTCGTCGAGTTTGCGATGGCAGCGGCTGCGATCGCCGCGGTCGGTGTCGTCCAGATCGATCCGCTGCGCATGGGCATCACCATGATCCTCGCGAGCCTGGCGATCGCCGTCGTCATGCCGTGGGGCACCGTGCCCCAGGCGGTTGCGGTCGGGATCGCGGGCATCGCGACGGGGGTCGCGTTGTGGCTGTTGCCGGCGTCCCTCGTGACGGCGCGCGAGATCGCCCTCGAGGCCGGTGCGCTGCTCGGGTCCGTGCTGGTCGCGCGCGTCATCCGCCAGCAGCTCGTCGCCATCGAGCGCGAGCGCAACGAGGCGCGGCGGCAGGCGGAGGCGCTGGCGCGGAGCGAGGCGCTGTTTCGTACGATGTTCGAAGCATCCGCGCTGGGCATGGTTCGGTTCCGCGAAGATCGCTCGATCATCGAGGTCAACGACGCGCTCGCCCGCCTTCTCGACGTTCCGCGCGACGCGCTCGCCGGGCAACCGATCGACTCGGTCGTCCACCCCGACGATCGAATCGACGACGGACTGCTTGCGGAGCTGGCGTCCGGACGGTGCGAGCACTACCAGGGCGAAGTGCGGCTCGTCCAGCCGTCGGGCGGTGCATCCGTGTGGGGACAGCTTACGCTGTCGTCGGTCCGGGACCTGGACGGACGGCCGTCTTTCGTCGCCATGATCGACGACGCGACCGCGCGCCGACTTGCCGAGCAAGAGCTGGAGCGCGCGCGCCGGGAAGCAGAGGCGGCAGCACAGGCCAAAGGGCGGTTCTTGGCGATCATGAGCCACGAGATCCGTACGCCGCTCAACGCGGTGCTCGGGTTCAACGAGCTGTTGGCCGGGACCGAGCTCGACGAGACGCAGCGCCACTTCGTCGAGACGATCGGCCGGTCGGGACGCCACCTCACGCAGATCATCAACGACGTCCTCGATTTCTCCAAGATCGAATCGGGCGGTCTCACGCTCGAGCGGATTGCGGTCGACTTGGGCGACGTCGTCCGCAACACGGTTCGCATGTTCCAGCCGGACGCGGAGGCCAAGGGGTTGGTCCTGCGCTGCGACATCGACGAATGCATCCGCCCGGCGGTGCTCGCCGACCCGAAGCGCCTGCGCCAGATCATCACCAACCTGGTGGGCAACGCGATCAAATTCACGGACCGCGGCAGCGTCGTGGTGCGCGTGCGCTGCATCGGCGGTGAGGGCGACCGCGGAGTGGTCCGCATCGACGTCGAGGACACGGGCGTCGGCATTCCGCCGGAGGTCCAGCGCAAGCTGTTCCGTCCGTTCGTCCAGGCCGACAGCTCGACGACGCGCAAATACGGCGGCACCGGGCTCGGGCTTGCGATCAGCAAGCAACTCGTCGAACTCATGGGCGGCGTGATCGAAGTCGCGAGCGAGCCGGGACGCGGAACCACGTTCTCCGTCACGCTGCCGCTGGAGCGCGCGCCCGACGACGAGGTGGCGCGCAACGCCAGCCGCACGTTTGCGGCCGCGCGTGCGCCGCGGCCGACATTGCAGGGGCTGCGCGTGCTGGTAGCCGAGGACGACGAAACCAGCCGCCAGTTGGTGCAGCGGCTACTTGCACGGCTCGGTTGTACGGTTGCATTTGCATCCAATGGACAGGAAGCCGTCGAAGCGGTCGCGCGGGACGCATACCCGATCGTGCTGATGGACGTCGACATGCCGGTCATGGACGGCATCGAGGCCACGCACCGCATTCGCGCGCAATTTCGCGACGACGTCCAGCCCTACATCGTCGCGCTCACCGCCCACGCGATGCCCGGAGATCGCGAGCGCTGCGAAGCCGCCGGGATGAACGACTTCGTCGCCAAGCCGTTGCGACTGGCCGACCTGGAAGCGGCTCTGTCGCGCGCGATCGACGACACGGAACTCGGCCCGGCTGCCTGGCGCAACTGAGTCGCCGGGCGGGGGGCGTCCGGGGGTGCGTCGCCGGCGTGCGCGCGGCCGACATGGGGGCGCCGGCGCGTTCGGTACCCGGGTACCCGCCGGATCGTGCCCCCGACGGGCGGGCCCGCTGGGCCCGGGGCCGTCCGCCGGCACCGGCCCTTCCGCCGGCCTCGTCGAGCGCTGGTCGGCTCGGAGATCGTGCCCGGCGGACCCGTCGCCCCCGGCGAGGTCGTCGGTCGCCGGGCGCGCGGCCGGCCAATCGGCACGACGCGCGGCTCGCGGGCTCGCCTCACGAGGCCTTCCACGGCTCGACCGGCGCGATTCGACCGTCCGCGGGCGACAAGCGGTCCTCGGCGGCGGGCGGTCGCCCCCATGAGGGTGGGGCGGCCGTGGCGGTGGCCGTCGGTTTCGTCAAGGCCGCCGACGGATGCGCCGGGGACGTCATCGAACGGCGTGAAATTGCGAGCGGGATGCGTTGGCCCGGCGTTCGCAAGGGGATCGTGCAGCATGGACGCAGCTGCCGGCATCGTCGAGAGCGTGCAGGCGTACCTCGCCCGGACGGACGGCGACCCGGCCCCGCCCGAGACGACCGAGCCGGCACTGGAGGAGTGGACCACGCCGCAGCCGTCGCGGCGGCGCCGCCCGAGCCGGGCCGGCCGCCAGTAGGGCGTCGCCCGCGCCTATGAGCAACAGCCTCCTAGTCGTGCGCGCCGTCGGCGCCGCGCGCGGCGCCAGCCCGCGCGCCGATCACATCGTCGACCAGGCCGGATCGTTCGAGCCACGCGAGGTAGTAGGCGTCTTCGCGGCGGGCCTCGAGTTCGCCGCGCTCGATCGCCGCTTCGAGCGCCCGCTTGAGATCGCCGATTCGTCGCGATGGCGGCAGGCCGAAGTGCGCCATCAGCGCCGTGCCGATGCCCTTTTGCAGCGGAGGTACCTTGGCGTCCTCGGCGCGAATGCGGTCGATGCGGGCCGACAATTCCGAAATCTGGCGCAGCAGCGCCTGGCGGCGCCCGGGCCGCTTGGACGTGATGTCGGCGCGCGACAGGTCGAGCAGGTCGACGAGATGCTCGTCCATCTCGCGGGCGAACCGGCGCACGGCGCTGTCCGTCCACTGGGCGCTGTACTGGTTCGACCGGAGGTGATGTTTGATCAGGAAGCGGATCTTTTTGCGCGTCGGTTTGTCGAACACGATCCGCCGCGCGATCTTGTCGAACATGCGCGCTCCGACCTCTGCGTGGCCGTGAAAGTGGACGCCGTTGCGCGTGAACGTGCGGGTGGGGACTTTGCCGATGTCGTGCAGCAGCGCCGCCCAGCGCACCGCCGGCCGGCGGACCGACTGTTTTACGACGAGCTTCGTGTGTTCCCACACGTCTTTGTGGCGGCGGCCGCCCTCTTGCGCGAGGTCTTTGGTCGCGTCCAGCTCGGGCAAGTGCAACGCGGTAAAGCCGATGTCGTAGAGCCACTGAAGCGCCCGATCGACGTCGCGGCCCATCAGCGCCGGCTCGATCGCCTCGCGCAGTGCGACACCGTCGAGGCGCGCGGTCTCGCCAACCCGGGCGCGGCAGGCGCGGGTCACGGCGTGCGGGGGCGCGGCGCCGGTGGCCCCGATGTGCGTCGCGATCGCCAGCACGGCGGCCGGATCGGCATCGATGAGTGCGGCGGTGCGCGAGGCAAGATCGGGCGCGTTCGGCGATTCGAACAACGTGGCGATGCGGCGATCCACGGCGATCCCCGTGTAGCCGCGCATGGCCCTCGCGTCAAGCTGACATGGGCTGGCGCGATCCTTGCTTGAAAGGGGCGCGTGCAGGGCCGTATCACCGAAAGACACCTCGCGTTGGCCGATCAGACGTTCCCCGGCATTGCCGACGTGTACGCGGCCCTTCCCGACAAACCCGCTACGTTTCTGCAGCTTGTGTGGCTGTACGAGGAAGCTGTGCGCGAGGTGGCGCGGGACGCAGCCGGCGGAACCGCGCGCGCGTGACGCCGACCGTGCGCGCCCTGAGGGTGGCAGATCGATCCGCCGGTGCGCCAGGTCCGCACGGCGGCGATGTGGGACACGGATCGCGGTCGCGGTAGCCTTTGTCACCCATGGCGGGGGACCCCATCGGCGTGTTCGACTCGGGCGTCGGCGGCCTCACGGTGGTCGCGGCGCTGCGCGCGGCGCTGCCGGGTGAGTCGATCGTTTACCTCGGCGACACCGCTCGTGTGCCCTACGGTACGAAGAGCCCGCGCACCGTGGTCCGCTATGCCGAGGCGTGCCAGCGGTTTTTGCTCGCGCGCGGCGTCAAACTCGTGATGGTCGCGTGCAATACCGCGTCGGCTACCGCACTTGGCGCGCTGCGCGCAGCAACCGCGGTTCCCGTGATCGGCGCGGTCGAGCCGGGGGCGTGCAGTGCGGTCGCCGCGTCGCGCGGCGGCCACATCGGCGTGATCGGGACGCTGTCGACCGTGCGGTCCGGCGCCTACGAGCAGGCGATCGCCGCGATCGACGGCGGCGCGGTGGTCACGTCGGTCGCGTGTCCGCTATTCGTTCCGCTCGCCGAGGAAGGTTGGGTCGACGGCGACATCGTCGAGGCGGTCGCGCGGCGCTACCTGGAGGAACTGTGGCGTCGCGATCCGGACATCGACACGCTGGTGCTCGGCTGTACCCACTATCCGTTGCTTCGGCAACCGATCACCGCGGTGGCGACCGCGCTCGCGGGCCGCGAGGTCGCGATCGTCGATTCGGCGACGGCGATGGCCGAGGCGGCGATCGCGGCGGTCGGCGACCGCGCGCGCGACCGGACGGCGGCCGGCGCACTGCGCTGCTTCGTGACCGACGCATCTCGACTCGACGAACTGGCGCCGCGGTTTTTGGGGGAGCCGCTGGCGTCGTACGACCTTGCGGACCTGTAGGGTGCCCGCCGCCACCGCGCCGCGGTCCCGAGTAAATTACGTGCGTTTGCGGCGTTTGCGGGCGCGGCTCGGAGGTGTCCGTTTGCGCTTCTTCGCCCGCGCGGCGGGGGCGAGCGGAGCGTTCGTTGCCGCGTCGCGCGGGGCGGTGCCGGCCGCCGCGTCCGCTGCATCTGGCGTGCCCGAGGAGGTCGTCGGTTCCGTTGCGTCGCCCGCCGCCACGCCATCCGCGTCGTCGGCGGCCGCGGTGCCCGCCGCCGCGCCGCCCGCGTCGTCGGCGGCCGCGTCGCCCGCCGCCAGGCTGTCTTTGTCGTCGGCGGGGGCGACCTCCGCCGCGCCGCCCGCGTCGTCGTCGGCCGCGACCTCCGATGACGCCCGCGCGGGGCGCCGCGCCTTCTTCGATACCGCGATCAGTCGCACGTACGCGTGCGCAGCGGCGCGGGCGAGTGCGCGCAGCGCGTGGGCTGCGTCGTCGGGCAGCGCTCGGCCGTCCGCGCGATGTCCATACAGGATGTTGACGATGCGCGATCCGATCGCGATCCCCGCGACCGCAGCGTGCGACGGAGGTGGGCACCGCAGCACCTTGGATAGATGTCTATGCAACGAAGACGGCGCGACCGGTCCCATGTAGAACCGGTCGTCGGTATCCAGCGCCGCCTGCAATACCGACGGCGACGCCAGTGGGATGAGTAGCGCCTCGATGCGGTCCCGGTTCACGTTGGGGCCGAACCCCTTCCAGCCGAACGCGAGGTTGTCTCGGACGATGAACAGCGCGGCCGC
>RFGE01000086.1 GCA_003696105.1 Deltaproteobacteria bacterium
GCCGGGGCCGCCGCTCGGGTGGCCGTGCCCGCGCCGGTACGGGCACGGCACGAGGACCAGCTGGTTGCTGGCACACCTGCTTGTCCGGCGCGCCGGCGGGGGCGACCGCGAGGACGGGGCACCCGCCCGAACGGCCCGCGAACGTCGCGCGCCGTCGACGGCAGACGCGGACCCCGGGCGGCGTCGCACGAGGGGCAACGGCGCGCGGGGTGCGAGTTCGCGGGCCACACCGGGCGCGCCGTCGACGGCGCAAGCGTGGCGGCTCCGCGCGCCGGCGCGCGGGCGACCGACGTCCGAGAGCGTCACGCGGCGCCTGGCAGGCGCCACTGCGCCCCGCGGGGGCGGTGCGAACAAGCGGCTCCGCCGGCCGGCGAAACCGCTTGTCATCCGTGGAGCTGAGGGGGATCGAACCCCTGACCTCTAGAGTGCGATTCTAGCGCTCTCCCAAACTGAGCTACAGCCCCGAGACGTAGGAGCCGACATGTAGCAGCGGCGTTTGCGCCTGTCAAGAGGCCGATCGAGGGCGTTCCGCGGCGGGCCGGTGCACGATCGCGTTTGACGCCGCGCTCCCCGCCGGCTACGTAGTCGGTATGACTGTCGCGACGATCCGGCCACCCCGCGGCGCGCCCGTCCCCGGCCGGCACCGCCGGTCGGTCGCGCCGCCGTGTGCGGAGGAGCCGTGATTTTCGTCGTGGCATTGGGCGGCCTCGCGCTCGGCGCGCTGCTCATCGCACTCATCGGCAAGTACTCGCCGGACGCCGCCGTCGCCCGCGCGCAACACGAGCGCCGCCGGGCCGAGGCGGCGGGCGAGGTCATCCATCCGGCCATGCCGTACGACGAATGGCGGCACCTCGTGATCGACCTGCTCGAGGCGCTCGGGTTTCACATCGCGCTCGAACATCAACAGCCGCACGGCATCGAGATCATCGCCCGGTCGACGGAACCGCTGCGCGAGAGCAAGTTCGTGGTCCGCGCGGTGCTCCAGCCGACCGGCGACGTGGTCACGCAGGCCGAGGTGCTCGACTTGATCGAGGCGGTCAAGGGGGACGGGGCGGCCAAGGGAATCCTGATGACCCCGTACCGCATCGATGCCGGCGGCCTGGGCGACGCGGATGCGCCGCTCGAACTGCTCGACGGTGCGCGCCTGCGCGCCCTGATCGAACGGCACATGCCGAAGAAGCTCGACGCGATCGAGGGCTATCGGGGCTTCTGATCGCGGCCGCCCGCCGCCGCCCGCGCCCGGCGCGCGCCGCTTCGTCGCGCCACGGCGCGTGCATCCGTGCATCGTCTCACGCGAGCCAAGTCGCCCGGCGTTGCGCCACTGCGGACGCCGCCGCCCGGCGCGCCGCCGCCTGCCGGGTCCGTTCGCCGGCGCCGGATTAGCGCTGCATGTCCTTGAGGATCTCGTCGCGGCGCCCCTGCTCGATGAGCCGGTCGTTGCGCCGCGCCTCCTTGAAGCCCCAGCCGAGAAAGAACGCGACCACGAACAGCATGCCGACGATCGGGATGTTGTCGGGCTTGAGCAGGATGAGTCGGAAGTTTTCCCACCATTCCATGGCGCTGGCTCCTGTGCGCGGCAGGCCGCCGCGGTCGATGTCGGGGACCGCCGGAGCATACGCGACCCCGCGCGGATTCGCGCTAGCATGTAGCGTCCAATACGGCGCCGTGTCAAGGGTACGACTGGATAAGCTCCTGGTTTCACGCGGGCTCGCCCCGTCGCGCGACCGCGCGCAGGCGCTCATCGCGGCGGGCGCGGTCGAGGTCGACGGCGTCGTCGCGCGCAAGGCCGCGTCGCAGGTCGCGCGGTCCGCCGCCGTGCGCGTGCGCGACGCCCCGCCGCCGCGATACGTGTCGCGCGGCGGCCTCAAGCTCGAACGCGGGCTCGACGCGTTCGGCATCGACCCGGCGGGAGCGGTCGCCCTCGACGTGGGCGCGTCCACCGGCGGCTTCACCGACGTGCTACTCCAGCGCGGCGCCGCGAGGGTGTACGCCCTCGACGTCGGCTACGGCCAGCTCGCGTGGTCGCTGCGCACCGACCCGCGCGTGGTCGTGATCGAGCGAAAGAACATCCGCTACGCGACGCGCGAACACATCCCCGAGGAGTGCGACCTCGCGGTCATCGACACCTCGTTCATCTCCTTGCGCCTCGTGTTGCCACCGGTCGCTGCCCTCATTGGCCCGGACAAGCCGATCGTCGCGCTCGTCAAGCCGCAGTTCGAGGTCGGCCGCGACAAGGTGGGCAAGGGGGGGGTCGTCCGCGACCCCGCGGACCGCCTCGCCGCGGTCGACGGCATCCGCGCGTGGGCGCGGCAGCACGGGTTCGCCGCCGGCGACGCGGTCGAGTCGCCGATCGCCGGGCCGGCGGGCAACGTCGAGTACTTGCTTTTGCTAAGGTCGCCCGCGTCATGAGGGTGCTCGTCACCGGCGCCGCCGGCTTCATCGGCTCGCACACCTGCGAGCGGCTCGTCGCTCGCGGCCACGACGTCGTGGGCCTCGATCGATTCGACGACTTCCTGTACCCGGCGGCGCCCAAGCGGGCCAACGCCGACGACCTGCGCGCGGCGCTGCCCGGCGACCGGTTCCGCCTCGTCGAGGGCGACATCTGCGACGGAGAACTCGTCGCGCGCCTCGTCGGCGACGTCGACGCCGTGTGCCACCTGGCCGCCCTCGCCGGCGTGCGCCCGTCGCTGCGCGACCCGCGCCGCTACGTGCGCGTCAACCTCGAGGGCACCCTGTCGGTGTTCGAGGCGTGCCGCGCCGCCGGCGTCCGGCGCGTGGCGTTCGCGTCGTCGAGTTCCGTGTACGGCAAGCGCGCGGCCGGCCGCGCGTTCCGCGAGGACGACCCGTGCCTCGAGCCGGCGTCGCCCTACGGCGCCACCAAGCGCGCCGGCGAACTCCTGTGTTCGACGTATCGCGACCTGTACGGGCTCGGCGTCAGCGCGCTGCGGTTCTTCACCGTCTACGGCCCGCGGCAGCGGCCGGACATGATGGTCCACAAACTGCTGCGCGCGGTCGTCACCGGCGAGCCGGTGCCGGTTTACGGCGACGGCACGTCGGCGCGGGACTACACGTTCATCGACGACATCGTCGCGGGCACCATCGCCGCCGTCGAGCGCGTGCAACCGGGCGCGTTCGAGATCTACAACCTCGGCGGCCACGAAACGACCACGTTGGCGGACCTCGTCGCGACCGTCGAGCGGGTCACCGGGCATCCGGTGCCGATCGACCGGCAACCGATGCAGCCGGGCGACGTGCCGCTCACGTTCGCCGACGTCACGAAAGCGGCGCGCGACCTCGACTACGCGCCGACGACCGACGTCGCCACGGGAATCGCCCGCTACTGGGAGTGGTTCCGCGGGCGGCCGATGCCGTAGTAGGCGAATCCGAGCCCGGCGAGTTCGGCCGGGTTCCACACGTTGCGGCCGTCGAACACGGCGCGCGTGCGCATCGCCGCCGCGACGCGCGAAAAGTCGGGCCGGCGAAACACCTTCCATTCCGTCACCAGCGCGAGCGCGTCCGCGCCCTCGACCGCGGCGTACATGTCCGGTGCGTACGTCACGCGGTCGCCGAGCTCGCGGCGCGCGGTGTCGATGGCCTGCGGGTCGTAGGCGGTCACCGCGGCGCCCGCCGCGAGCAGATCGTCGATCAGCGCGAGCGCGGGCGACTCGCGCACGTCGTCGGTCTCCGGTTTGAACGCGAGCCCCCACACGGCGATTCGCTTGCCGGTCAGCGTGCCTCCGTCGCCGCCGATCCGCTCGCGGATCCGCGCGCCCAGCACCCGCTTTTGCCGCTCGTTCGCCCGGTCGGCCGCCTCGACCACGCTGAGTTCGACCCCGTAGCCGCGCGCGGTGTGTGCCAGCGCGCGAATGTCCTTGGGAAAGCAGCTTCCGCCGAAGCCGGGACCCGGAAACAAGAACTTCGGCCCGATGCGCGGGTCGGAGCCGATGCCGCGGCGCACCGCTTCGATGTCTGCTCCGACTGCTTCCGCGAGCAGCGCCAACTCGTTCATGAACGAGATGCGCGTGGCGAGCATCGCGTTCGCCGCGTACTTGGCCAGCTCGGCCGACTGGACGTCGGTCACGAGTATCCGGTCGTTGGTGCGCACGAACGGCGCGTACAGGTTGCGCAACGTGGCAATGCCGCGCTCGTCGTCGCAGCCGACGATGACGCGCGCCGGCTTCATGAAGTCGTTGACCGCGTCCCCTTCCTTGAGGAACTCCGGGTTGGACGCGACCGCGAACGGGTGCCGGGTCTCTTCCGCGATGATTTCCCGGACGCGGCGCGCGGTGCCGACGGGCACGGTGCTCTTGGTCGCGATGACCGCCCACCCGGTGAGCGCTCGCCCGATCGAGCGCGCGGCGTCGAACACGTGTTCGAGGCGTGCGCCGCCGCCGTAGCTGCCCTGCGGCGTGCCGACCGCGATGAGCACCACGTCGGCGCCGGCGACCGCCTCGGCGACGTCGGTCGTAAACCGGAGCCGGCCGCCGGCCACGTTGCGGTCGACGATGGCGTCCAGGCCCGGCTCATAGATGGGCAGTTCGCCGCGGCGCAACCGGGCGACCCGGTCGGCGTCGATGTCCACGCACGTGACGTCGTTGCCGAAGTCCGAAAACCCTGCGCCGGCCACGAGGCCGACGTATCCCGTGCCGACAACTGCGATGCGCATGGGCCGACCCTACTCCAAAATCGCGCCGCGCCGCACGCCCGCACCCGGCCGAAGCGCCCGCGGGCGGCCCGCCGCCGCTACCGCGCGGCCGCGTGCCGGGGTACGCTTGCCGGCGTGTCGATCGAGGTCGCCCCGCTGTCGCACGACCATCTCGACGAAGCCGTCGCCCTGCTCGAGGCGTCGACACCGTTCGACCTCGCGGCGCGCGTGGCCGAGGAGAAGCTGTTCGGTGGCGCCCCGGCGGGCCCGGCGCGCGCGTTCGGCGCGCGCCGCGCCGGCGACCTGGCCGGCATCGTGGTCACGTCGGGCCGGTGGCTGCGCCTGTTCGTGGTCGCGCCGCGCCACCTCGGCCACGGGATCGGACGCGCCCTGCTCGACGCGGCCGAAGCCGACCTGCGCGCTCGCGGCGAGGCGCGCGCGCGCACGATGGACCAGCCGGGCAACTACCTGGCTCCCGGCATCGACGAGCGCAACGCCCCCACGATCGAGTGGTTCCGCCGCCGCGGCTACGCGCCCGTTCGCCGCAACACCAGCCTGGAGATCGACCTGCGCGACAACCCGAACGTGTCGGCCGCGCGCGCCCGCGCCCTCGCCGAGGCGGCCGCGGCGCGCGGCTACCAGGTGCGCCGCGCGTCGCGCGCCGACCGCGCCGCCCTGCGCCGCACGGTGGCCGGTGCGTTTTCGGAGGGCTGGGCGTTCGAGGTCGACCTGGCGCTGTCGACCACGCCCGAGGGCGTCCACGTCGCGGTCGCGCCGGACGGAACGATCGCCGCGTTCGCCGCGCACGACGGCAACAACCGCGGGTTGGGCTGGTTCGGGCCCGCCGGCACCCTGCCGGAGCATCGCGGCCGGGGGTTGGGCAGCGCCCTGCTCGTCGCGTGTCTCGAGGACGTGCGCGCCGCCGGCCACCGCACGTGCGTCGTGTCCTGGATTGGCCCGCGCGCATTTTATGACCGGGTGGCGGGCGTCGCAGGCGAGCGCCACTACGTCGTGCTCGAGAAGGCGCTGTGACCCGCGCGATGATCTTGTGCGCCGGCCTCGGCACCCGGCTCGGTCCTCTCGGCAAGGCGTACCCGAAGCCGCTGCTACCGATGTGCGACGTGCCGATCGTGCGCTACGGGATCGCCTTGCTCGTCGGCCACGGCATCCGCGACATCGTCATCAACACGCACTACCAACCCGAGCGGTTCCTCGCCGCGCTCGGCGACGGCACCGAGTTCGGCGCGCGGATCCGCTACTCGCACGAACCCGAGCTGCTCGGCACCGGCGGCGGCGTCAAACGCGCCCTGCCGTTGCTCGATCCCGACGGGGCCGACGAGCCGTTCTTCGTGGTCAACGGCAAGCTCGTGGTCGACGCCGATCTGCACGGATTGATGGCGGCGCATCGCGCCGCCGGCGACGTCCTCGCCACGCTGCTGGTCCGCCGCGTGCCGGACGCGGCGGACTGGGGTGCACTCGACGTCGGCCCTGACGGGCGCTTGCGCGACGTGTTCGCCGGCGGCGAGCACATGTTTTGCGGCGTTCACGTCGCGCGTCCGTCGGTGATCGCACGGCTGCCCGACGGCGAGGCCTGTTCGATCCGGCAAGGCTACCTGCCGTGGCTGCGCGCCGGCGCCGGCGCGATTGCCACCTTCGAGCACGCGGGCTACTTCGCCGAACACTCGACCCCCGAGCGCTACGTGCAGGGCAACATCGACCTGGCGCGCGGTGCGCGGCTGCGGTTTCCTCCCGCGCCGACGACCGGCGTCGACCCGGGCGCCGACGTGCACCCGACCGCCGAAGTCGTGCCGCCCGTGCGCATCGGTCCCGGCGCGCGCGTCGGCGCCGGCGCCCGCGTCGGGCCGGACGCGGTGGTGTGCCCGGGCGGAATCGTCCCGGCGGGGGCCCGCGTGACGCGCGCCGTCGTGTGGCCGGCGGCGCCCGGCGAGCCGCCGCCGCCGCCGATCGCGCTGCCGTGACCGCGGCGACGCGACCCGGCCGCGGCGATCGCACAGCGCGAGCCCCGCGGAGGCCGCGAGTTGGCCGCGGGGATCGGGCCGCGCGAGCCCGCGGAAGCCGCGAGTTGGCCGCGGGGATCGGGCCGCGCGAGCCCGCGGAAGCCGCGACCCGGCCGCGGGGATCGGGCCGCGCGAGCCCGCGGAAGCCGCGACCCGGCCGCGGCGTCACCGGCGCGGCGGCCGCGGGCACGTCGCCGGGTCGAGCGCGGCGTCCTTTTCGAAGCAGTCCTTGATGATGCGCCGCGCCGTGTGCTGTGCCTCGCGCAGCTCTCGCTGGCCGAGCGCCCCTTCCTTGCCGTTGAGCATCCCGAACAGTTGCGCCAGCGCCTCCGGCTGCGCCTGCGCCAGCCGGCACGACTCCGCCAACTCCGGCCGGGACTCCGCGCATGCGCACAGCCGCGCGACGTAGGCCTCGCATGCCTGGCGGCCGCGCTGTTGCTCCGCGTCCGACATCACCGGCGGCGCCGTCCACGGATCGGGCTCGTCGTCCGCTTTCTTCTTACATCCCGTCGCGCCGGCGATGCACGCGGCGGCGACGAGCGCGGCGCGGGTCCAGGCTCCGGTCACAGCGGTTCGATCCGGGCGAGCACGACCGTGATGTTGTCGATGCCGCCCTCTTCGTTGGCGCCCTCGATCAGCCGATCGACGGCCTTGTTGATGTCCGGCTCGCTGTCGAGCACGTGCGCGATCTGCGCGTCCGTGAGCATGCCGGACAGGCCATCGGAGCACAGCAGGTAGACGTCGCCGATCCGGGGCTGCTCGGTGAGGATATCGACCTGCACCGTCTCCTTCATGCCGAGCGCGCGCACGATCACGTTCTTGTGCGGCCAGTTCTGCGCCTCGTCGGCCGTGACTCGCTTCATCTTGATGTAGTCGTTGATGAGCGAGTGGTCCTCGGTCATCTGCGTGAGGCGACCGTCTCGATAGCGGTACACGCGGCTGTCTCCGACGTGGCCGATGAGCATCGTGTCGTCGAGGAAGTAGGTCGCGACCACGGTCGTGCCCATGCCCTTGCACTTGGCGTCCCTCTGGGCCAGCTCGTAGATTTCCAGGTTGGCCAGCATGATCGCCACCGTGAGCCGGTTGATGTCCGCGCGCAGGCCGCGGTCCACCTTGTAGGGCCATGTGAGCGGTTGCTGGTCGGCGGTTTCGAGGAAGTAGCGGACGATCGTCTCGACCGCCATCCGGCTGGCGACCTCGCCGGATGCGTGACCGCCCATGCCGTCCGCGACGATCGCGATCCGCTCGTGTTCCGGCAGGTACAACGCGTCCTCGTTGTGGTCGCGTTTGCGCCCCACATCGGTTTCGCCGGCGAACCGGACGCGCATGCCGTCGAGCGGGAACGAGACGCTCATGCGTGATCAACCTTACCAGCTTTACCATTTCAGACCAATTTCCCGAGTGTTACAATCGCGGACCATGCGCATCGCGACCGCAGTCGCCGCCGTCATCGCCGCGGCGCCCGGGTGGGCGCTCGCCCAGGACGTCGAGACGGTCAAGCCGTACATCGTGCTCATCCTCGACGTGTCCGGCTCGATGGACAGCGCCGTGAGCGGCCCGCCGGAGACGTGCTCGGGCGGCACATCGCGGTTCGACCACGCCCGCTGCGCCATCCAGAAGCTGGTCAACACGCACGGTGACGCCGTGTTCGCGCTCGCCCGGTTCCGCGCGGACGCGACCGGCGCGACGTGCAACGACTGCGACGGCGGCGGCATCGACTGCCAGGCGTGCAACGAGTCCAACGGCAACGGCTGCACATCGACGATGAACAGCCCGGACCGGTTCGAACTGCTCGTGCCGCTCACCGACGACAACGCCGACGCGATCTTGGCGTGGTCCAACTTCACATGCGGCGGCTGCGGCTACGACCCGGCGGTCGATCCGGAGATGGCGACGACCGGGTGGACGCCGATCGGCGGATCGCTGCGCGGCGCGCAGCGCTACTTCCAGGGCGCGGACCCGTTTTACGCGACGGACCTGGCACCGATCTACGGCGCCGCCCCGGGCGATCCGATCCGCAGCGATCCGCTCCGCGACAAGTTTTTGCCGAGCGGCGAGCAGTGCCGCCCGTACATCGTCATCTCGCTCACCGACGGCGACGAGACCTGCGAGCCGTTTTCCGGCACCCAGGCGGCGGCCGCGTCGCTGCTGTCGACTCCGGTCGACGTCGACGGCGACGGCACCCCCGAGGTCTATCGCGTCCAGACCAAGGCGATCGGCTTCGGCAAGGCGCCGTGCGATCCCCAGATCGAGGGCATCGCGCACGCCGGCGGCGCCCCGGACGACGGCGATCCCAACACGTGCGAGGGGTTCTACGCGCAAAACGAGGAGGAGCTGTCGATCGCGTTCAACCAGATCATCGCCGACACGCTCAAGATCGAGGTGTGCAACGGGATCGACGACGACTGCGACGGCCTGATCGACGAGGGCTTCCAGAAGTACTGCGACAAGGACGGCCGGCTCGGCCCGCCGACGTCGATGCCGGTCCTGTGCGTCGACCCGGGTGACGACTGCGACGGCGTCGATGACAACTGTTACATGGGCACCGACGACGAGCCGCCGGACCCGAGCATCCCCGAAGTGTGCGACGGCGTCGACAACGATTGCGACGGGCTCGTCGACGAGGGGGGCGTGTGCACCGGTTGCGGCACGCCCGAGGTGTGCGACGGCATCGACAACGACTGCGACGGCGAGGTCGACGAGGGCCTCACCCGCACGTGCGGCTTCGACCTGCCGCCGTGCACCGAAGGCACCGAGACTTGTGTGGCCGGCGAGTGGGTCGGCTGCGACGCGGTGCTGCCGCAACCCGAGGTGTGCGACGGCATCGACAACAACTGCGACGGCGCGGTCGACGGCATGTCCGAGACGTGTACCGACTTGCCCGACCCGCCGGGAAACCCGAACACCGGCGTCTGCACGCCCGGCGTCCACGTGTGCATCGACGGCGCGTGGGGCCCGTGCCTCGGCGAGGTCCAGCCGGGCGTCGAGGTGTGCGACGGGCTCGACAACGACTGCGACGGCGCGGTCGACGAGGACATCCCGAGCGTCGAGTGCGGCACCACGTGCGGCGTCGGCATGACCGAGTGCGTCGACGGGGAGCTGGTGTGCTCCGGCGGCACGACGTCGATGCCGGAGGAGTGCAACGGCTTCGACGACGACTGCGACGGGCTGGTGGACGAGGATCTCGGGACCATGGGACCGTGCGACGGTGGCGGGACGCTGTGCAGCCCGGGGGAGCTCGTGTGTGTGGCCGGCGAGTGGACCTGCGTCGGCGGCGAGCCCGCCGGCCCGGAGATCTGCGACTGCAAGGACAACGACTGCGATGGCGAGGTCGACGAGCAGCCGCCGGCGCTGTGCATGCCCGGTGCCACCTGCGTCGCCTGCCAGTGCGCGTTCCCGTGCGAGGACAACGAGTTCCCGTGCCCGGTCGGCCGCGTGTGCGTCGACGGGTACTGCCTCGTCGACCGGTGTTACGGCGTCGACTGCGGCCCGAACGAGGACGGCGACGCGACCGAGTGCGTCGACGGCACGTGCGAGCCGATCTGCGACCACGTAACCTGCCCGGACCCGCTCGTGTGTCGCCGCGACACCGGCGAGTGCGTCACGGACGACTGCGCCGGCTTCCCCGAGCGCTGCGGCGAGGGCGAGCTGTGCGTGGCCGGCGAGTGCGTCGCGGACCCGTGTTACGACGTCGCGTGCGCCGGCGCCGACGAATACTGCTACCAGGGCGACTGCGTGCGCTCCTGCGGCGCCGTGCAGTGTCCGGCGGGCCAGATCTGCCGGCTGGGCGCGTGCGAGGCCGACCCGTGCGCCGCGTCGCCCTGCGGTCCCGCGGAGGTGTGCGATCCGGCGGGCGGCACCTGCGAGCCGAACCGCTGCCTCGGCGTGACGTGCCCGGCCAGCGAGGCGTGCGATCCGCTCACCGGCGACTGCGGCCCCGACGTGTGCGCCGGCGTGCACTGCCCGCACCCGGGCGAGGTCTGCGTCGACGGCACGTGTTACGACCCGGACCAGGTCCACCCGCCCGACGCCGGGCCGCCGCCCGAGTTCGAATACGTATCGGCCGGCGGCGGCGGCTGCGGCTGTCGCGCCCCGGGCGACGGCGGCAGCGGCGGCGCGGGCGCGTGGCTCGTGGCGCTGGTGGCCGCCGCGCTGCGGCGGCGGCGCGGAGGCCGGCGATGACGCCGCGCGGGTGGGTCCTCGTCGCGGTCGCCGCCGCGGCGTCGGGCGCGGCCGGGTGCAGTTTCGATGCGTATTGCATCAACTGCGCGGTCGGCGATGGCGGGGCCGCGGACGCGCGCGGCCGCATCGACGCGGGCGACGGCGGCGCTCCGGCCGACGCCGGGCCGCGACCCGATGCCTGCGTGCCGAGCGGCGTCGAGGTGTGCGACGGCAAGGACAACGACTGCGACGGCACCGTCGACGAGGACGTGCCGGATGTCGGCGCGCCGTGCGGTACGGACGTCGGCGAGTGCGTCGCCGGCACGCTCGAGTGCGTCGACGGCGAGCTTCGCTGCGGCGGCGCCTACGTCGCGCCGGTGCCCGAGGTGTGCGACGGGCTCGACAACGACTGCGACGGCACCGTCGACAACGGCGATCCGGGCGGCGGCGCCGTGTGCGGCACGGACGTCGGCGAATGCAAAAGCGGGATCACCCAGTGCATCGACGGCGAGGTCCAGTGCGTCGGCGACCGCGGTCCGAGCCCCGAGGTGTGCGACGGCAAGGACAACGACTGCGACGGGGAGTTCGACGAGGGCACGCCCGCGAGCCCCGGCGCGTGCGGCACGACCGACGAGGGCGAGTGCGCGCTCGGCGTCGAGCAGTGCATCGGCGGCGTCATCCAGTGTGTCGGCAACGTCGAGCCGACGCTCGACGTGTGCGACGGCAAGGACAACGACTGCGACGGGACGGCCGACGAGGACTTCGATCTGATGTCGGACCCGACCCACTGCGGCGACTGCACGACCGCGTGCAGCGCACCGTTCGCGGTGCCGCGGTGCAACATGGGCGTCTGCGAGATCCTCACCTGCCTGCCGGGGCACCACGACCTCAACGGCGAATACGGCGACGGCTGCGAGTACGAATGCGAGATCCAGGGCGCCGAGGTGTGCGGCGACCCGGATGGCGACGGCAACGCGGACGAGGACTGCGACGGGCTGGTGGACGAGGATCTCGTTCCGCCCGACATCTGCGATCAAGACGGCGCGTGCGCCGGCACCGTGCCGGTGTGCACGCCGTCGGGCTGGGTGTGCCAGTACGCGCCGCCGGTGGAGACCGACGCATCCGGAGCGATCGTTCCCGAGACGCTGTGCGACGGCATCGACAACGACTGCGACGGGGAGATCGACGAGGCGTATCCCACGCTCGGCACCCCCTGCGACGACGGCAACCTCGGTGTGTGCAAGGGCACGGGCACCGTCCAGTGCACCGGGCCGACCACCGCGGAGTGCGTCATCACGTCGCCGGGCGGGACCGCCGGCCCCGAGGCGTGCAACGGGCTCGACGACGACTGCGACGGCGAGATCGACGAGGGCGACCTCAACGATTGGGCGGCGATCGCGGTCGGCGGCGTCACCCGCTACATCTTCCGCTACGAGGCATCGCGCCCCGACGCGACCGCCACCGACCCGGGCGCCAGCACCGCGCGCCCCTGCTCGAAGCCCGGCGCGCTGCCGTGGACGAACGTGACCTACCCCGAGGCGGCGGCCGCGTGCGCCGCCATCGGCGCGCGCCTGTGCACCGAGGCCGAGTGGCAGGCGGCGTGCGAGGCGCCGCGGTCGCCGGTGACGCAGGATTCGGGTCCCGGCAACCTGATCGTGCTCGAGGCCGAAGTGTTCGACGCGAACACGGCGGGTGTGACCGACACCTGGATCGTCGACACCGCCGAGGCGGGCTACAGCGGCAGCGCGGCGATGTACGCGCAACCGAACGACGGCGACAACTACAACACCGGTTACGAGACCAGCAGCCCACGACTCGACTACCAGGTCGACTTCGTGGCCACGGGCACACATTACGTGTGGATCCGCGGACTGGCAGAACAGAACCCGCAGAACCCGGGCAACAACGACTCCTGTCACGTCGGACTCGACGGCGTCGGCGTGTCGACCTCGGACCGGATCACCGGATTCAACTCGTCGTGGACCTGGTCGAGCACGACGATGGACGGCAACTCGCGCGCGCGGTTCGACGTGTCGACGCCCGGCGTCCACACGATCAATTTGTGGATGCGAGAGGACGGTCTTCGCGTCGACAAGATCGTCATCACCACCGATCCGGCGTATACGCCGACCAACGCGGGGCCGCCGTTCGGCTGCGGCTGGTCGTACGAGACGTCGTGCCGGACGTACCAACCCGATACGTGTAACGGCAACGACTACGACTGCGACCCCGCGCCCGGCGACCAGGATTGCCTGCTGCCGACGGGCGACCGCGCCGCCTGTTTCGCCGACTGGGGCAGCGCATCCGATCGCGTCTACGACCTGTCCGGCAACGTGAAGGAGTGGGCGCAGGCGCGCAGCCCCGGAGTCAACCCGCTGCGCGGCGGTTCGTACAACAACACCGCGGCCGGCATCTCGTGTTCCTTCGATTTCACGGTCGCCGACGACTCGTTCCTGTTTCCCAACGTCGGCTTCCGCTGCTGCCGCGACACGGCGCCGTAACCCGCCTGGACGACCCGCGCGTGGCCGCGCTATCCTTGCCAGCGATGGAAGCGGTGCGCGCGGGCTGGCTGCGGGCCGGACTGCTCGATGGCGTCGTCGAGGCGGACCCCACGATCGCCGGGGTCGCGGTGGCGGTGCTGGCGGCCGGCGCGGTGATCTACGTGGCGCTGGCGTGGCGCCGGCGCTCGGGTCGGCGCTGATGGCCGAGGTCGCGCGCGGAACCACTGGCGATCGGCCGCTCGCGCGGACGCTGTACGCGATCGCCGCCAAGCGGTTCACCGGCGAGTTCACCCTCACCGCGGCCGCCGGCGAGTACCGCATCGCGTGGCACGACGGCGCCATCGTCGCCGCGGCCGCGCCGGTCGGCGAGACCCTCGTCGACCGGGCGGCGGCCGTTTTTGGCGCGGGAGACGGCACGTTCGTCCTCGACAGCGACGCGACGCTGCGGCCGCAACCCGACGGCCCCGTCGACGTGCGGCGGGTCATCTTCGCCGGCCTCGTCACCTACGCGGACGCCGCGGCGCTCGAGCGCGACACCGCCCCCGTCGCGCAGCAGCCGTTTGCTCCGACGCCGCACGGCATGGCGGCGCTCGACCGGTTCGGCTTCGCGCCGGCGGATCAGCCGTGGCTCCGCCGCATCGTCGAAGAGCCCGGCCCGCTCGCGGATCTGCTCGACGCCGACCCGACGGCCGACCATCGACGCGTCCGCGCGATCGTCGCGGCGCTGCTCGCCACCGATGCGGTCGCCCCGGCCGGGGCGTCGCCGGCCGGAGCCGCCCCGGAGTCGGCCACCGCCGACCCGCACGCCGACCTCCGCGCGCTCGTCACCGCCAAGGCGGACGCGATCGCGCGCGGCGCCGACCACTTCGAGTTGCTCGGCATCGCGCGCGACGCGACGGCCGAGCAGATCCGCGCCGCATATTTCGCGCTCGCCAAGCAGATCCATCCCGACCGCGTGCGCCAGCTCGGCGCCGCGGATCTCGCCGCCGCCGCCGGCAAGGTGTTCGCGCGCGCCAACGAGGCGTTCGCCGTGCTCGGCGACGACGCCAAGCGGGCCGAGTACGTCGCGCAGCTGGCCGCCGGCGGACCCGCCGCCGAAGACGCGATGCTGCGCGTGTTCGAGGCCGAAGAGAAGTTCCGCCTCGGCGAGATGGCGCTCAAGCGCGGGCACTACCAGCAGGCGCTCGCCGACTTCGACAAGGCGGTCGAACTCAACCCCGACGAGGGCGAGCATCACGCCATGGCCGCCTACGCGCGGTTCATGGACGCGGCGGACAAGGCCGCGGTGTTCCCGCAGGTCGCCCGCCAGTTCCGCCGGGCGATCGCGCTCGCGCCGAACAACGCCAACGTGTTCTACTTTCGCGGCAAGGTCGCCAAGGAGGTCGGCGACCTCGACGGCGCGATGTATTGCTTTCAGCGGGCGCTCGCGCTCGACAAGGCGCACGAACCGGCGTTCCGCGAGCGGAAGGCGCTCGCCGAGCGGCTCGCCGCCACGCAGGCCGCGGACTCGCCCCGGCGCGAACGCGCGCGTCGCGGCCTGCTCGGCGCGCTACGCCGGTGAGCGGTTCGGGCGCGGCGTCCGCTCACGCGCCGGCGCCGCCGCGCGGGAACCACCGCTCGATCGTATCGACGATGGCGTGCGCCTGCTTCTCGCTCGAGATGTTGAAGCTCGACTGCTTGCGATACTGGCCGCCCGACTTCTTGTAGCGGACGATCGCCACCTTCGGCGGCCGCCACTGGTCCGTCTTGCGGTCCAGCTCCTGGAACTTGAACATGACGGTCGCCCACGCGCCTTTCGACAGCACCTCGCGGTCGAGCTCCTTGCGCACCAGGCGGCCTTCGTCTTCGTAATCGTACGTCAGTTCGTCGAGTGTTTCGGCCATCGCTGCCTTCCTTGTGAAAAACGCATCCGGGGCGGTCACCGACACGCGGCGGACGGTGGCGCGACTACGAACCTCCGCCCGCGCGTGCGCCGTCGCCGTCTCGCGCGGCGTCCTCGCCCCCCGCGCCGCCGCCGTCTCGCGCGGCGTCCTCACCCCCCGCGCCGCCGCCGTCTCGCGCGGCGTCCTCGCCCCCCGCGCCGCCGAGCCGCCGCCGAACGTCCTGGTCCACGTCGACGAAGCGGACGTCCATGTGGCCGCCGCCGTCTCGCGTCACCTTGACGACCCGCGCACGGACCCTCACGGCGTCGCCGCTGCCGCCCACCTCGAGCGTCACGACGTCGTCGACGTCCAGCAACACCGGTCCGCACAGGCGCGCACCCTCGGCGGTGACTTCGGTCGCGTCGAACATCTCGTAGCGCACCGGTTCCGCCCCCGCGGCGCCTCCTGCGGGCACCACGATCGCCGCGGGCATCTTGCGGTCGGCCGTCATCTACTCGTAGCCTCGGGCGTGGCAGTCTAGTCAGCATCGCATGGCCAAGCAACACGAACGGCAGAAGGTGGCGGACGAGGTGCTCGTCGAGGTCCGGCGGCGCATCCTGACCGGTCGCTACGCGCCGGGCACCAAGCTCCCGCCCGAGCGCGACCTCGCGCGCGAACTCGGCGTCAACCGCGCGTCGCTGCGGGAGGCGCTCAAGAAGCTCGAACACCTCGGCCTCGTGCGCATCCGCCAGGGCGACGGCACGCGCGTGACGCACTTCGAGCAGACCGCGGGGATCGAGCTGGTGTCCCACCTGCTGCCGCTGTCGCCCGAGTTGGCCGCCGACGTGCTCGAGTTCCGCCGGCTCGTCGGCCGCGAGCTCGCGCGACTCGCGGCCGAGCGGGCGACCGCGGCCGACGTGGATCGGCTGCGAGCGCTCGCGGCCGACGGTCGCGCCCCGGAGCTGTCGCCCGAGCGGCGGTTCGACCTCGACTTTGCGTTCTACGCGCAGTTGGCTGCATGTACCGGCAACCGCGTGCTGTCGATGCTCATCAATACGGTCCGCGCGGCCACCGAGTCGATGCGGCCGGCGCTCGCCGTGCTCACCGTGTCGCCGGAGCGGATGGCAGCCCACCACGACGCGGTGATCGCCGCGATCGAGGCACGCGATGCGGACGCCGCCGCGCGCGCGGCCGAGGCGTACCTGCGCGACGGCGAGCGAAAGGTGCTGGGCGATGAAGCTGCCCCGTGAAGAGATCGACGCGATCGCGCACCTGGCGCGGCTCGCGCTTACCGACGACGAAGCGGACGCGCTGTGCGGGGAACTCGGCGCGATTCTCGCGCACGTCGCGGCCTTGTCCGAAGTCGACACCACCGGCGTGGAGCCGATGACCCACGCGGTGCCGATGGACCTGCGCCTGCGCGCCGACGAGGTCGAGCCGTCGCTGCCGGCCGAACTCGCGGTCGGCGCCGCACCGGACCGCGACGGCGACTACTTCCGCGTGCCGAAGGTGATCGACGGATGATCGACTGGACCGCCGCGGACATCGCGCGCCGGGTGGCCGCGCGCGACGTGTCGGCTCGCGAGGTCGCGCAGGCCCACCTCGATCGCGTCGCCGCGGTCGACGACCGCCTCGGCGCGTTCTTGCGGGTCGACGGCGACGGCGCGCTCGCACAGGCCGGCGCGGTGGACGCCGCGATCGCGCGCGGCGAGGACCCGGGCCCGCTGGCGGGCGTGCCGGTCGGCCTGAAGGACGTGCTGGTCACCGCCGGCGTCGAGACGACCGCCGCGTCGAAGATCCTCGCCGGCTGGGTGCCGCCGTACGACGGCACGGCGGTCGCGCGGTTGCGCGCGGCCGGCGCGGTCGTGCTCGGCAAGCTCAACTGCGACGAATTCGCGATGGGCTCGTCGACCGAACGCTCGGCGTTTCGCCCGTGTCGCAACCCGTGGAACCTCGACCGGGTGCCGGGCGGCTCGTCGGGCGGCTCGGCGGCGGCGGTGGCCGCGCGGTTGTGCGCGGCGTCGCTCGGCACGGATACCGGCGGCTCGATCCGCCAGCCCGCCGCGCTGTGCGGCGTCGTCGGGCTCAAGCCGACCTACGGCCGCGTGTCGCGCTACGGGGTGGTTGCTTATGCATCGTCTCTCGATCAGGTCGGGCCGCTGGCGCGCACGGTGGAGGATGCGGCGTTGGTGCTCGAGGCGATCGCCGGGTTCGACCCGCGCGACGCCACGTCGATCGACGCGCCGGTGCCGCGTTACCGGGACGCGACCGCCGCCGGGGCCGGCGGAGTCGAGGGCTTGCGGTTCGGCGTGCCGGACGAATACCTCGCCGGCGACGGACTCGACCCGGAGGTCGCCGCGGCGGTCGCCGCCGCCGTCGACCGACTCGCCGCCGCCGGTGCCCGGGTGGAGCGCATCTCGCTGCCCCACACGCGCTATGCCCTGTCGGCGTATTACCTGATCGCCACGGCCGAGGCGTCGTCCAACCTCGCCCGCTACGACGGCGTCCGCTACGGCCTGCGCGTGGCGGCGCCCGGGGCGAGCCTCGCGGACATGTATTGCGCGACGCGCGGCGCCGGGTTCGGCCCGGAGGTCAAGCGGCGGATCATGCTCGGCACCTACGTGTTGCGCGCTGGCTACTACGATCAGTACTACCGCAAGGCGCAGCAGGTGCGCGCGCTCGTCAAGCGCGACTTCGACGCCGCGTTTTCGCGCGTGGACGTCGTCGTGTGTCCCACGTCGCCGACGCCCGCGTTCGCCCTCGGCGAAAAGACCGCCGACCCGCTGCAGATGTACCTGGCCGACGTGTTCACCCTCGGCTGCAACCTGGCCGGCCTGCCCGGCATCAGCGTACCGTGCGGGCTATCGTCGGGCGGCTTGCCGATTGGCCTGCAGATGATCGCGCCGCCGCTGGCGGAGCCGACGCTTCTGCGCGCCGCCGCCGGCTACGAACGGATCGCGCCGTTTACCGCCCGGCCGCCGGAGGTGGCGCCGTGAGCCGATGGGAACCGGTCATCGGCCTGGAGGTGCACGTGCAACTTCGCACCGCCTCCAAGACGTTCTCGGGCTCCGCCGCCGCGTACGGCGCCGAACCGAACGCGCTCACCGACCCGGTCGTGCTCGCGCTGCCGGGCGCGCTGCCCGTGCTCAACGAGCGCGCGGTCGAGTTCGCAGTGCGGCTCGGGCTCGCCTGCGGCTGTTCGATCCGCCGCCGGTCGCGGCTCGCGCGCAAGCACTACTTCTACCCGGATCTGCCCAAGGGGTACCAGATTTCGCAGTACGACGAGCCGCTGTGCGAGGGCGGCGGCGTCGACGTGGTCGTCGACGGCCGCGTCCACCGCGTGCGGCTCACCCGCATCCACCTCGAGGAGGACGCCGGCAAGAGCCTGCACGACGGCGGCGCCGCATCGCGCGTCGACCTCAACCGCGCCGGCGTGCCGCTGTGCGAGATCGTCAGCGAGCCGGAAATTCGCTCGGCCGCGCACGCGGCGGCGTACATGCGCGCGATCCGCCAGCTCGTCCGCTACCTCGACATCTCCGACGGCAACATGGAGGAGGGCTCGCTTCGGTGCGACGCCAACGTGTCGGTGCGCCTCGCCGGCAGCGAGGAGCTAGGCGTCCGCGTCGAACTCAAGAACATCAACTCGTTTCGGTTCGTGCAAAAGGCGCTCGACTACGAGATCGCGCGCCAGGTGCGCGTGCTCGACGGCGGCGGGCAGGTCGTGCAGGAGACGCGGCTGTGGGACGCGGATGCCGGCGTGACGCGGCCGATGCGCGGCAAGGAGGAGGCCGAGGACTACCGCTACTTCCCGGACCCGGATCTGCCGCCGCTGGTCGTCGATGACGCACTGCTCGCGCGCGCCCGCGCCGCGATCCCCGAGCTGCCCGCGGCGCGTCGCGCGCGCTACATCGACCAGCTGGGCCTCGGCCCGGCCGACGCGGACGCCATGGCCGAAGAGCGCGACGTGGCCGACTACTTCGATGCGGTCGTCGCCGCCGGCGCGCCGCCCAAGGCCGCCGCGAACTGGATCCAGGGCGACCTCACCGCGGCGCTGCACCGGGCGGGCCGGAGCGTGGCAGACTGCCCGGTGTCGCCGGCGCACCTGGCCGAGCTGATCGGGCTGCTCGAAGACGACGCGATCAGCGGGCCGATCGCCAAGCGCGTGCTCGCTCGCGCCTTTGCGACCGGCGAGTCGCCCGTCGCGATCGTCGAGCGCGACGGGCTGCGGCAGATCAGCGACGCGGGCGCGATCGAGGCGATCGCCCGCGACATCGTCGCGGCGCACCCGGACCAGGTCGCCGCCTACCGGGCCGGCAAGACCAAGCTGCTCGGCTACTTCGTCGGCCAGGTCATGAAGGCGACCGGCGGCAAGGCGAACCCCGCAGCGGTCAACGATGTGCTAAAGCGGCTGCTCGACGAGGCAGGAGCATGACGGCAAGCGAGTCTGCAACTTCATCGGCGACCGACGACTTCACTCCGATTCGCTATGCGGACGGCGTCCTGTACGTGCTCGACCAGCGGCAGTTGCCGGCGCACGAAACGTGGGTCGAGTGCCGCGACGAGGCGCAGGTCGCCGATGCGATCGCCAAGATGGTCGTGCGCGGCGCGCCGGCGATCGGGTGCACGGCCGCCTACGGCGTGGCGATCGCCGCCCGGCGGCTGGCGGCGGCTGGCGCCGGCGCGCGGGCGTTTCGCGCCGGCCTCGACGAGGCGATCGAGCGGCTGCGCGCGACGCGGCCGACGGCGGTGAACCTGTTTTGGGCGCTGGCCCAGATGCGCGACGCGGCGGCGGTCGCGCTCACCGGCGGCACGCCGGGCGACGCCGCGGCCGCGCTCGATCGGCGCGCGCTCGCCATCCACGCCGAGGACGTCGCGATGTGCAAGCGGATCGGCGCCGCGGGGGCGCCGCTTTTGCCCGACGACGGGACCGTGCTCACCCACTGCAACGCCGGCGCGCTCGCCACCGGCGGCTACGGCACCGCGCTCGGCGTCATCCGCGCGGCGCGCGCCGCGGGCAAGCGCGTGCGCGTGATCGCCGACGAGACGCGCCCGTACCTGCAGGGCGCGCGGCTCACCGCGTGGGAGCTGGTGCGCGACGGCTTCGACGTGACGATCATCCCGGACAGCGCCGCCGGGTTCCTGATGCGGCGCGGCGAGGTGCAGTGCGTGGTCGTCGGCGCGGACCGCGTGGCGGCCAACGGCGACGTCGCCAACAAGATCGGCACGTACCAGGTGGCGCTCGCGGCGGCGGCGCACGGCGTGCCGTTCTACGTCGCGGCGCCGGTGTCGACGATCGATTTCGAGACGCCGGCCGGCGACGCGATTCCGATCGAGGAGCGCGCCGGGACCGAGATGTTCGCGCACACCGGCGCCGACATCGCGCCCGCGGCGGCGCACGCCCGCTACCCGGCGTTCGACGTCACCCCGGCCGACCTGATCACCGCGATCGTCACGGATCGCGGCGTCGTCCGCCCGCCGTACGGCGACAGCCTGCGCCGGGCGGTGTGCGACGCATGACCGCGACCGCCATCTAACCAGCTGAACTTACTTGGGATTCTCGCGGGGCTTGACGGGCGGCGCGCGGTGACTAGAATGCCGCCCTCGACTCAACCCAGCGGAGACAAAGCACATGTACGCGGTGATTCAGACCGGTGGCAAGCAGTACAAGGTCCAGCCGGGCGACACGGTGGTCGTCGAAAAACTTCCCGGCCAGGCCGGCGACGCGGTCGCGTTCGATGAGGTGCTGCTCGTGGCCGACGAGGAGAAGGTGGCGGTCGGCCGCCCGCTCGTCGAGGGCGCGCAGGTCACCGGCGAGATCGTCGAGCAGGGGCTCGGCGAGAAGCTCATCGTGTACAAGTTCAAGCGCCGCAAGAACTACCGCCGCAAGACGGGCCACCGCCAGCAGTACACGGCGGTCAAGATCAACGACGTGAAGGCGTAGCGCGATCGCGTAACGCAGAGGCGAAAGCAAGATGGCGCACAAAAAAGGTCAAGGTTCGACGCGAAACGGCCGGGACTCCAACGCCCAGCGCCGCGGCATCAAGGTGTTCGACGGCGAGACGGTGTCCGCGGGCAGCATCCTGGTCCGCCAGCTCGGAACCAAGATCCACCCGGGCAACAACGTCGGCACCGGCAAGGACTGGACCTTGTTCGCCCTCGTCGACGGCGTCGTCAAGTACGAGCGCCGCGGCAAGGACCGCAAGCAGGTCTCGGTCTACCCGGCCGCCAACTGATCTTCGTCGCGCGCGCGGCCGGCGCCGGTCACCGCGCGCCGGCGGCCGCCAGCCACGACTCGATCTCCGCGATCTGGGCGGCGTAGTTGCCGGGCGCGGCGCGGTAGATCGCGAGCGCCTCCCGCGCGAGCGCGACGGCCTCGGCGCGCGGCTTGCCGGCGCGCACGCGCAGGCGCGCCACGCGAAACAGGTTGCCGGCCAGCTGCGGATCGCGCAGGCCGCTGGTTCGCCGCAGCGCGAGCGCGCGCTCCGTCGCCTCGAGGGCCCCGGCGATGTCCCCGCGCGCCTCGCGCGCCTCGGACAGGCCGGACAGGGGGTACGCCACGTCCGGGTGGTCGGCTCCGAGCGCCGCCTCGAAGATGCCGAGCGCCCGCGTGTAATGGGCCTCCGCGGCCACGGCGTTGCCGTCCGCGATTTCGACGCCGCCGAGGGCGAGGTGCGCCTGGCCGGCCGCGGTGCTGTCCGGCCCGAGCGAGCGCTCGCGCACCTCGAGCGCGCGTTGCGCGTACTGCCGCGCGGTCGCCACGTCCCCCTGGTCGAGCGCCACGTTCGACAGGTTCTGAAACGTGTCGGCCGTGACCGGGTGGTCGTCGCCGAACGCGGCGCGCAAGATCGGCAGCGCCGCCTCGAACTCGCGCCGCGCGTCGTCCAATTGGCCCATGCGCCAGTAGTCGCTGCCGAGACTGTTGCGGACGGTGCCCAAAAGCGGGTGCTCCGGACCGAGCGCCTGCGACAGCACGTCGCGCGCCTGGCGGTGGGCGTCCGCGGCCTCCGCGAAGTCGCCGTGCAGGTACAGCGCGTTGCCGAGGTTGTGCAGCGTCTTGCCGTAGCTGACCGGATCGGTGTCGCGGCGCGGTCGCCGCCGGTCGACGAGTTCGCGCTGAAGCTCGATGGCGCCGGCGGCATTCCCCTGCTCCTGCAACAACGCGGCGCGGTAGCCGAGCGCGCGCTCGTACAACTCGTCGGGCCGTCCGGCTGCCTCGACGCCCGCCTCCGCGATCTCCAGCCACCGGCGGCCCTCGTCGAGCCGGCCCTGGGACATGCCCTCGACCCACGCGAGCGCCAGCGCGGCGCGCGCGGCCAGCCGCCCGAGGTGGCTCGCCTGCGCGGCCGCGTACGCCGCGGTCAGTTCGTCGACCGCGTCGCGGAACGACCCGGCGTAGTCGTGCGCTTCGCCCAACTCGAACAGCGCCTCGGCCTCGACCGGCTTCCAACCCGTCGCCCGCGCCGCCTGGACCGCGCGCGCGGCGACGTCGACCGCCTGGCGATAGCGGCCGGCGGCCTTCGCGGCCGCCGCTTGCGACACGAGCGCCTCCGCCGCCTCGATCGCGGCGCGCGCCTTCGGGTCGTCGGGCAGCGGCGGCGAGGCCGTGAGCGCCGCGCGATCGGCGCACGCCGACGGCGGGCTGAGCTTTTCGACCGCGGCCGGCGCCGCCTGCACCATCGCCGCGTCCGCGTTCCGCACCATGTCGACCAGCGCCGCGAGTTCGCCGCGCCGCCGCTCGAGGCACAACATGCGCAGGTCGAGCAGCGCCTCGGACTGGTCGCCTCGCACGCGCGTCGCTTCGCACGCGTCGGTGTGGGCCTCGACCCACGCCTCCGCGTAGCGGTCGAGCCCGGCCTCGATGGCCCGCCACGCCGGCGCTGCGCCGCCCGCGCGCTCGAACGCGGCTCGGGCCGCCGCGCGCGCGTCGGCATCCCACACGCCGCGCAGCCGGTCGCGCGCGCCGGCACACGGTGCGGGCCCCCCCGGCCCCAGCCACCACACTGCCGCCGCTCCGGCCACCGTCGCCGCCGCAATCGCGGGCGCCCACCGGCGCAGCCGCGGCCGGCGGTGCCGGTCGAGCACCGCGAGCAACTCGTCCATCGACGCAAAGCGCTCGGACGGATCGCGGCGCAGCCCGCGCAGCACCGCCCGCGCGAGCCAGCGCGGCACGCGCGCGCCCCGCGGCGGCGGCCGAATGCGGCCGGCGGTCACCGCCTCGGCGATCGCGGGCACGGTGTCGCCCTCGAACGGCAACACCCCGAACAGGGCGCGGTACAGCGCCGCGCAGAAGCTGAATTGATCGGTGCGCGGGTCGAGCGGCTCGCCCGCGTGCTGCTCCGGCGCCATGTACGCCGGCGTTCCCGACAGCGCGCCGGTCGCCGTCAGCGTGACATCGACGGGGCTGGCGCGGCGCGCACCGGGCGCGGCGGCCGGCTCGGGCGCGGTCGCGGGCCGCGCGAGCCCGAAGTCGGTGACGCGGAATCGACCGTCCGTGTCCACCAGCACGTTGTGCGGCTTGAAGTCGCGGTGGATGAGGCCGGCGCGGTGCGCCGCCGCGAGGCCCCGGCCCGCTTGCGCGAACGCGTCGCAGATTTCCCGCCACGACCGGGGCTCGGCGCGCAACCACTGCTCGAGCGTTCCGCCGCGAACCAGCTCCATCGCGACGAACACGCGGTCCCCGACCGTGCCCACGTCGTAGACGGTCACGACGTTCGGGTGGCGGACCTTGGCCATCGCCTGCGCCTCGCGCACGAGCCGGCGCTGGTCTCCGGTGGTCCCGGACGAGCCGCCCGGCGCCGCGCGCATGACCTTGATCGCCACCTCGCGGTCCAGGTCCGGGTCGCGCGCGCGGTAGACCTCGCCCATGCCGCCCGCCCCGAGCGGCGCCTGCACGATGTAGCGGTCGACGCGGGTGCCGGGCGCCAGCGGCGCGCCCGGCGCGAGCGCCGCCGGGGCGCCGGAGCCGCTCGCGAGGGCGCCGGCGCCGGCCGCGCCGGCGTCGGATGCGGCGGCGACGGTGGCGTCGAGGGCGGGGTCGCGCGCGCCGGATGCGGCGGCGGCGGTGGCGTCGAGGGCCGGGTCGCGCGCGTCGGACGCGGCGGCGGCGGTGGCGTCGAGGGCGGGGTCGCTGCCGGTGTCGGATGCGGCGGCGGCGGTGGCGTCGAGGGCCGGGTCGCCGCCGGCGTCGGATGCGGCGGCGGCGGTGGCGTCGAGGGCGGGGTCGCGCGCGCCGGTGTCGGACGGGGCGGCGGCGGTGGCGTCGAGGGCCGGGTCGCCGCGCGCGGCCCGCCCGCGCTCCTCGTCGTGCGCGGACTTGCCCTCGAATGGTCGGCCGTCCTCTCCCACGTGAGCCGATTATAGGCCACCGTCCCGGCGGGCGCGCGGCGCGAGGCAGGGCGCTTCGCCCGCGCCGCCCCAATCGAACGATCGCCGCGCGCGGCGGTCCCGCCACCCCCTGGCCGCGCCGCGTCCGAGCTTCGCCCGCGTCGGTCGCGCGCCGCGGCGCGATCGCGCGCCCGCCGCCCGCGGGTGGTATACCCCCGCCGGATGCCGCATTTCATCGACGAGGCGACCATCCAGGTCAAGGCGGGCGACGGCGGCAACGGCTGCGTCGCGTTCCGGCGCGAGGCGCACACGCCGCGCGGCGGCCCGGCCGGCGGCGACGGCGGCGATGGCGGCAGCGTCATCCTCGAGGCCGACCCGCAGCTCGGCACCCTGCTCGACTTCAAATACAAGCGCCACTACAAGGCGGCGCGCGGCGAGGACGGCCGCGGCAAGGACCAGTACGGCGCCGCCGGCGAGGACCTCGTGCTCCGCGTGCCCGTCGGCACGGTCGTCGTCGACGCCGACACGGGCGAGCGGATTGCGGACCTCGACCGGCCGGGCGCACGGCAGGTGGTCGCGCGAGGCGGCAGGGGCGGCCTCGGCAACATCCACTTCAAGTCGCCGGTCAACCGCGCCCCGCGCCAGGCGACGCCCGGCACCCCCGGAGAGGAGCGCCGCCTGCGGCTGGAGCTCAAGCTGCTCGCCGACGTCGGGCTGCTCGGGTTCCCGAACGCCGGCAAGTCGACCTTCATCGCGGCCGTCTCGCGCGCGCGTCCGAAGATTGCCGACTACCCGTTCACCACGATGGTGCCGAACCTCGGGGTCGTTGCCCTCGACGACGAGCGCTCGTTCGTGATCGCCGACATCCCGGGTCTGATCGAGGGCGCCGCGGAGGGCGCCGGGCTCGGCCACCGGTTCTTGCGCCACGTCGAGCGCACGCGCGTGCTGCTGCACGTGCTGGACGCGTCGCCGCTGGCCGGGCCGGATCGCGATCCGCTCGCCGACTTCGACGCGCTCAACCGCGAGCTGGCCCGCTACGCTCCGGATTTGGCCAACAAACCGCAGGTCGTCGTGCTCAACAAGATCGACCTGACCGAAGTGCGGCAGGCCGAGCCGGCCCTGCGCGCCGCGTTCGCGGATCGCGGCATCGAGCTTCTGTCCATGTCGGCCGCCACGCGCGAGGGCGTGCGCGCCGTGCTCGACGCCCTGTGGCGCCATCTGGGCCTGCGCGGCGGGTAGGCACGGTCGCTGGCCGCGAAGAAGCCGGCGAGGGCGTGCGCGGCCGGCCCGCGCGCGGGCGCCTCGGACTGTGACCCCGGGCACGCGCGTCGGTCCGATCTGCGCCACTCCCGGCGCGCGCGTGGCGCCGCCGGTTTGCGTGTGCGTTTCGTTGATGCAAGCCTGCGAGAATGTTATACATCTGGCCAGACCTTCGCCCGCGAGTCGTCCGTCGCGCGGGCGCCGGCAAACGCAAACCAATCCTGGGGGTCAGCATGCGCGTCTCTCGTTCGGTCGCGCCCGTCACATCGGTCGTTGGTGTTTCGTGGGTCGTCCTGTTCCTGACGGCAATCGCGGGGGCGCCCGCGGCGCGCGCCCAACAGGCCGAGCCCGCGCAGCCCGACGCCGCCGCGCAGCCCGACGAAGCCGCGCAGCCCGACGAAGCCGCGCAGCCCGACGGCACTGCGCAGCCCGACGCCGCCGCGCGACCCGACGCCGTCGACAAGCCGACCGCGCTGCGCCTGCGCGAACTCGAACAGAACGTCCAGTCGCTCAAGGAGCGCGCGTGGCGGTCCAAGGCCCGCATCGGCATGCTGAAGGAGGCCGTCCTCGGCGGCGGCGTCGGCGCGCGCGCCACGCTCGTCCACCGCAACAAGATGGGCCGCGCGTTCCGCCTCGAGAAGGTCATCTACGCGGTCGACGGCACGCAAGTGTTTTCCCGGCAGGACACCGGCAGCGGCCTGCACGATCAAAAGACGATCGAGATCCTCAGCGGCCCCATCGCACCGGGCAGCCACACGATCAGCGTGCTGCTGGTGTACCGCGGCAGCGGTTTCGGCCCGTTCAAGTACCTCAAGCAGTACCGCTACACCGTAAAGTCGAGCCACACGTTCACCGCCGTCGAGGGCAAGCACACGCGCATCGAGATCGTCGCGTTCGAGCGCGGAAGCTGGAACACGCCGCTGCGCGACCGGCCGGCGGTCGACTTCCGCGTCACGACCACCGACGGGGGGACGAAGTAACCATGCGACGTCGGCCCGCACGGCTCGTCGCGGTCGTCGCGGTCGCCGGCTCCGCCTCCTGGTGGGCCGCGACGCCGGCGGCGCGAGCCGACAACATCGACAAGATCGGCGGCAAGCTGCTCGGCTACGAGGCAGAGGTCCAGCAGATCGGCGCATCGGTCGCCAAGACGCGCACGCTGGGCGACCGGAGCGGCGACCGATCGGAGCGACGGCTCATCAACGCGAAGGTGTCGTTTGGCATAGGCGACTACGACAGCGCCGCGTTGATGTTGTACGACCTCGTCGAACAGGGGCCGGCTTCGCGGTGGTACGACGAGGCGCTGTACTACCTCGGCGAGTCGCTGTTTCAGAAGCGCGACTACGTCGGCGCGCGCACCTACTTCACGAAGCTCATCGACGAGGTGGGCGGGCAGAGCGAGTACTACCAAAACGCGCTCGAGCGCCTCGTCGAGCTGTCCGTCAAGCTCGACGACGACACCGACGTCCAGCGAATCCTCGACGCGCTCGACCGGGTCCCGGCCGGCAAGCGGCGCGACTCGGTGCCGTACGTCCGCGGCCGCTACCTGTACTTCCGCGGCGACTACGCCGGCGCGCTCGCCGCGTTCGACAGCGTGCCGCCGGAAAGCGAGTACTACGCGCGCGCCCGCTACTTCGCCGGCGCGGCGCTCGTCGCCGACGGCAAGCTCGGCGAAGCCGCGAAGGTCTACGAGGAACTGTTGCGGCGCGAGGCGCGCACGGACGCTGACCGCCGAGTGGCCGAGCTGTCGCACATGGCGCTCGGCCGGATCTTCTACGAGCGCGATCAGGCCAGCAAGGCGATCGACCACTACGTGCGCATTTCGCGCAAGTCGGACCTGTTCGACGAGGCCCTCTACGAGGTCGCGTGGGTGTACGTCAACAACCAGGAGTACGACAAGGCGCTGCGCGCGCTCGAGCTCCTAGCGCTCGCAAACCCGGAGAGCGCGATGGCGCCGGACGTCCGCATCCTCGAAGGGAACCTGCGCATCCGCAAGGCGCGCCGCATCGCCGACGCGGGGGACGGCAACGCGCTCGAGGAGTTCAACCACGCCATGGCCGTGTTCGAGCAGACGCGCGACACGTTCTCGGAGGCGCGCGATGCGATCGATCGGATCATCGCCGAGCACAAGGACCCGCGCGCGTTCGTCCACCAGATCACGGGCCGCGCCGCGGAGACGTTCGACGTCGAGGCGCGCTTGCCGCAGGTGGCCGTCGAGTGGCTGCGGCAGGAGCGCGACGTGTCGCGGGTGATCGACGTCGACGCCGACCTGGTGACGATCCGCCGCGACATCGAAGAGGGCGAACGGATCGTTGCGCGCCTCGAGCGCGCGCTCAACTCGCCCTCGCGCATCAACGTGTTCCCCGAGTTGGCGGAACGGCGCGCCAAGCTCACCGAGATCTACGAGGCAATCCAGGCGCTGCGCACCGATCTGGCCAAGCAGGAGGGGGATCTGGCCGCCAAGTACGCGACGGCCGCCGAGCGCGGCGAGTACGAGGCGCTCCACCGCCGGCGGGTGGCGATCGCGCGCGAGATCGCGGCGATTCCCGGGGCGACCGACAGCTTCCGCGAACGGGTGACCAAGGCGCGGGCGCGCTACGCCGCGCTGGCGACCCGCGCGCAAGAGATCTCCGTGACCATCTCGGCGACCGAGGCGACGTTGCGCGCGGTCGAGAAGTTCCTCAACGACGCGGGCGCCGGCGCCGGAGACGCGGCCCAGCGCGCCGAGTACGCGAAGACGGCCGCCGCGCTGCGCGACGAGATCGCGTCGCTGCGGGCGGAACTTCAGCGCGTGCGCGACGACATCACGCTCGCGAGCGACCAGGCGGGCATCAGCGATCCGGACGCCCGCCGCGCCGCGGAATTGCGCCGCGCCCACCGGCAGGCGCTCGACGCCGAGCATCGGTTCCTCGCGCCGATCGCGGCGCGGGCGACCGGCGCCGACCGGACCCGAGCGGACCAGATCGCGAACCTGCTCGCCAAGAGCGGCACCGTGCTCGATCAGATCGACGACGTCAACGCGACGATCGACCGCACGGTCGACGGCGAACTGGGCGAGGTCCGCCGCGGACTCGCCGAGGAGAAGCGGCGGCTGGCCGCGTATCGCGACGAGCTGCGCCGCTACGAGAGCGACGCGCAGCGGGTCGGCGGAGACATGCTCAGCGAGCACTTCGGGGCGATGTCGAAGCGGTTCTACGACGTGCTGATCCGCGCCGACGTCGGGGTCGTCGACGTCGCGTGGGCGACGCGCGAGCAGGCCGAAAAGCTGCTCAAGCGGCTCACCCTCGAAGAGAGCCGCGAGCGCCGCGTGTTGCAGGAGCAGTTCGGGGATGTCGCGCGCAAACCGCCGCCCGACGTCAAGGGGTTCGAGGACGCCGCCGCCGGCGCCGACGCACCGGCCGGAGGTGCGCAATGACCGGGCGGGCGCGCGCGTGGTGCGCCGCCGCGCTGATGGCGGCGTTGGCTCCGGGGGCCGCCCGCGCGCAGTCCGCCGCGCCGCAGTCCGCCGGGCCGCAGGCCGCGCCGGCGGCGCCGCCGCCCGCCGAGAGTCGTCCCTACACGCCGGAGGAGCTCGCCGAACTCGACGCGCTCGCGGCCGACTTTCAGTCCTACCGGGAGGCGGCCGAGCGCCACGACGCGCGCATGCGCAACATCTTGTACCGCGAGTATAAGGCGCGGCTGGCCAAGCTCGAGCAGAAATACGCCGAGCGCACGGCCAACACCAAGAACGCCTATCGCCAGCGGCACCTCGAGGCGATCGCGCTGCTCGAGGAGTTCCTGCGCAAGTACCCCAACCACCCGAAGTTCACGCCGGATGCGATGTTCCGGCTCGCGGACCTGTACCTCGACGAGGCCGAGTACCAATACGAGCAGAAGCTCCAGCAGGAGATGCTCGGTCTGCACGACGCGTCCGC
>RFGE01000087.1 GCA_003696105.1 Deltaproteobacteria bacterium
CCGGGACGGGACTTTCACCCGCTGGACAAGCGCAGCGAGAAACGGTCCCCGCCTCCAACGGCAAGGCCAGCTGGACCGCTTCGTCACGGCGCACCACGCTCCGAGCATACCCGCACGCGCAGCCGGATCGCCATCGCGGCGGCGCCGCCGGGCGATCGGCGCGGCCCGACCGCGCGCGCGCCGCCGAGCGATCCGGCGCGGCGCGACCGCGCGCGCGGCGCCGGCGCGATCCGGCGCGGCCCGACCGCGCGCGCGCCGCCGGGCGATCGGCTATCGTGCGGCCGATGCCGCTTCGCGTGCGAGGGTTTCAGTTCGGGGCCGCCACCGCCGGGATCAAGGCCTCCGGCCGACCCGACGTGGGCGTGATCGCCTGCGCCGCCGGCACCATCGGCGCGGGCGTGTTCACGCAAAACCGCGTGGTCGCCGCGCCGGTGATCGTGTCGCGCGCGGCGCTGGCGCGCTGTCGCGGCGCCGTCCGCGGCGTGGTCGTCAACAGCGGCAACGCCAACGCCTGCACCGGAGCGCGCGGGTTGGCCGACGCGAAGGCGATGGCCGCGCGCACCGCGGCGGCGCTTGGCGTACCGGCCGGCCGGGTCGTCGTGGCATCGACCGGCGTCATCGGCGTGCCGCTGCCGATGCGCGCGGTCGACCGCGGCATCGCGGCGGCGGCAGCATCACTCGGGCCGGACCTCGCGCCGTTCGCCGAGGCGATCCTCACCACCGATCGCGCGGCCAAGACCGCGCGGGCGCGCGCCGGCTCGGCGACGCTCATCGGCTGTACCAAGGGCGCGGGCATGATCGCGCCGAACATGGCGACAACGCTGACATTCGTGTGCACGGACGCCCGGCTGCCGCTGCCGGCGCTCGACCGCGCCGTCCGGCGCGCCGCGGACGCGACGTTCAACAGCCTCACCGTGGATGGCGACACGTCCACCAACGACATGCTGCTCGTGCTCGCGTCGGGCGCGGCCGCGCGTGCACCGACCGCCGCCGAGTTCGAGCGCGCGCTCGAGCGGCTGCTCGCCGACCTCGCCCACCAGCTAATGCGCGGCGGCGAGGGTGTCCACCACGTGGTCACGGTGCGCGTCGACGGCGCGCGGTCGACCGCAGACGCGCGCGCGGTCGCGCGGGCGATCGCCACGTCCTCTCTGGTCAAGACCGCGATCGCCGGCGGCGATCCGAACTGGGGCCGATTTCTGGCGGCGGCCGGTAACGCCGGCGTCGCAATTCGTCCGGATCGGATCGACGCGTGGCTCGACCGCGTGCCGATCGTGCGCGGCGGTTGCGGCGTCGGCGGTGCCGCGGCGGAACGGCGCGCGGCGGCGGTCATGCGCCGGCCCGAGTACACGCTGCGGTTGCACTTGCATCAAGGCCGCGCGTCAGGACACTGCCTTGCGTGCGACCTGTCGCACGAATACGTCTCGATCAACGCCGACTATCGGACGTGACGCAGCCGCGGCCCGCGGCATGCCGCACCGCGGCACGCGCGGGAACGCCGCACGGCCGAACCGCCGGCGCCGAGCGCCAACCACGCAGGGGAGCGACTATTGACACGGATTCACGATCCGCCGATAGTCCGCCGCGATGATCATCGGCTGCCCGAAGGAGATCAAAACTCGCGAATACCGTGTCGGTCTCACTCCCGCCGGGGCGCACATGCTCGCGGCGCGCGGCCACCGCGTGCTGATCGAGCGCGGCGCGGGCGAGGGCAGTCTGATCCCGGACGAGGCGTATGCGCGCGCCGGGGCCGAGATCGTCGACACCGCCGCCGGCGTGTGGGGACAGGCCGACATGATCGTCAAGGTCAAAGAGCCGATCGCTCCCGAGTTTCCGCTGATGCGGGAGGGGCAGATCCTGTTTACCTACCTGCACCTCGCGGCCGCGCAGGAGCTGGGCGCGCACCTACTCGAGCGGCGCGTCGACTCCGTCGCCTACGAAACGATCGAGCTCGACGACGGCTCGCTGCCTCTACTGACGCCGATGAGCGAGGTCGCCGGCCGGATGGCGGTTCAGGTCGGCGCCGTGTGCCTCGAAAAGGAACACGGCGGCAAGGGCATCTTGCTCGGCGGCGTACCCGGCGTCCGCCGCGGCCGAGTCGTCATCATCGGCGGCGGCACCGTCGGGTCGAACGCGGCGCGAGTGGCGATGGGGCTCGGCGCGCAGGTGACCGTGCTGGACGTCAATCTCCAGACGCTCGGCTATCTCGACGACATCTACCAGGGGCGGATCCATACCCTGTACTCGGACCCGCACAACATCGAACAAGCGGTGTTGCAGTGCGACCTGCTCATCGGCGCCGTGCTGATCGCCGGCGCACGGGCGCCGCGACTCGTCACCGAAGACATGGTCTCCCGGATGGAACCCGGCTCGGTGATCGTCGACGTCGCGGTCGATCAGGGCGGTTGTGTGGAGACCTGCCGGCCCACGAACCACGACGAGCCGACGTACGAGCTGCACGGGGTCGTCCACTACTGCGTCGCCAACATGCCGGGCGCCGTCCCCAATACGTCGACGTACGCGCTGACCAACGCCACGATCCCCTACGTCAAAGCCATCGCCGACCTCGGGCTCGAGGGGGCAGCCAAGGCGAACCCGGCGATCGCGCGCGGGATCAACACGTTCCGCGGCACCTGTCCGCACGCGGCGGTCGCCGAGGCGCTGTCGATTGCGCCGACCCCGATGCCGTTCTAATAAAATCAACAACATACGAGTCGACGCGCCCGGGGAATAGGGCGCGGGGCCGCGCGGGTTGTACGGTGTGAACGATGCCTTCGCGCCGCCCCATCGCACGCCGCGAGTTCGAGCAGGCCGCTCTCCCCCACATCGACGCGCTGTACGGGGTCGCCTACCGCCTCACCCGCAACCGAGGCGACGCGGAGGACCTGGTGCAGGAAGCGCTGCTGCGGGCGTACCGCTTCTGGCACACGTTCGAGCAGGGGTCGAACTGCAAGGCGTGGCTGCTCAAGATCCTCACCAACACCTTCTTCAACACACACCACAAGCGCAAACGCGAGCGGGAAGTGCTGGACCAGGCGACGGCCGAGCAGAGTGCGACCGACGGCGTCCTGCACCACGAACGTGCGCTCGCACACCGGGACCCGGAGGGCGCACTCATCGACCGCATGATCTCGGACGACGTGGCGCGCGCACTCGAGTCCTTGCCGCCGGAGTTCCGCGTGGCGGTCGTGCTGTGCGACATCGAAGGGTTGTCGTACAAAGAGATTGCCGAGGTGATGGAGTGCCCCATCGGCACGGTGATGTCCCGGCTGTACCGCGGCCGCCGTCTGCTGCAAAAGGCGCTGTACGACTACGCGGTCGAGCAGGGCATCATCCGCCGGCCGAGCGACACGCCCGACAACATGGTCGAGCTGGAGACGTACAGGAGTAAGCGCTGATGGCTCTGACCTGCACCGATATCGGCAAGCTCGTGTATCCGTACCTCGACGGCGAGTTCTCCGACGAGGACCGCGTTGCGTTCGAGCGACACACCAGCACGTGCCAGCGCTGCCAGGCGTTGGTCCACGCCGAGATGGCGTTCAAGGCGACCCTGCGCGCCAAGCTGGCGCCACCCGCGGCGCCGGCTCACCTGCGGCGACGCATCCTCGCGGCGCTCGACGACGTCGACCGCGCGCGCGGCGACGCGCCGGCGGCACAGCGGTGGCTGGCGTGGCTCGTTCCGTCGGGCGCCGTGGCCGCGGCGGCCGCCGCGATTGCGCTGTTCTTCCTGTACCCGCGCCCGACGTCGGCGCCCCAGCCGATCGCGACCGCACCGCACGGCGCCGGCCCCGTCGCGGCCAGCCCCGTCGCCGACGACCCGGAACTCGATCCGTTGCGTGTCGCCAGCGGCGCGCACACCGGCCGGCCGGTGACGGTGACGAGCCAGAATGCGCCCGAGGTCGAGCGCGAGTTGTCGCGCGCGATCGGCATTCCCGTGCGGCTGCCGCTTGCGCCGCTGCGCACTCGGCCGGCCGCCGCGCAGATCGTTCACTTCGGTCGCGATCGCCTCGGAGCACAGCTCGCGTTCGATTTCGATGACGGCAACGCGAGCGTGTTCGTGTTCGATGCGCGCGGTCTCCGACTGCGCCGCACCGGCCGCGTCAGGCGGGTCGGCGACACCGACGTCCTGGTCGAGACGGAGGCGGGCTATCGCAAGCTGTGGGTCGTGCGCGACGGCGTCGGCTACATCGTCGTCACCGATCAGCCGGAGGAGCGCGCGCTCGAGTTCCTCCAAAGCTCGCTCGGGATACGCTAAGCGCGCGAGATTGGCCAGTTCTTTGCCGGCGGTCGCGTTGCGTCCGCGCCGCCGGCCGGGATAGACTGATCCGGCATGAGCGCGCGCCGGATCCTGCTGATCGATAGCGACCCCGACTTTCACCAGCGACTGCAGGACAACTTCGGCCCCTACGGGTTCGAGATCGTCACCGCGCCGGAGGATCCCTCGTCGCTCGCGAAGGTGAGCGAGCTGGCGCCCGACCTGATCTTCATCGCCGTCGAGCTGCCCGACAAGACCGGCTATTCGCTGTGCAACAAGGCCAAAAAGGGCGTCGCCAAGAAGATCCCAGTGGTGTTGACCACGGCGTCGGTACCGCCGTCCGGGTTTGCGAGCCACCGCAAACTGAAGGTGCACGCCGACGAGTACCTCGACAAGCGCACGCTGTCGGACGACGAGCTGATGGAAAAGATCGGCGCGCTGGTCGACCTGGGTGCGGCCACCGGGGGTAACGAGTTCGACCTGCCGGTGGAGGTCGAGGAGATCGCGGTCGAAGACGGCGAAGAGATCCTGATCGAAGACCTGTCGGACGACATTGAAATCGACGACTCCTCCGCCGAGGAGCTGCCGCCGCCGGACGAGTTCGACGAGATCGAGGTCGAAGCCGACGCGGCAGCACCTGCCGAGGCATTGCCGGCCGAGCCGAGCAGCCCGTTTAGCGAGATCGACACCGGTGCGGCCGACGAATTCGGCGGCGACGAGTTCGACGACGGCGCCACGCGCGTCGCCGCGCCGTCGATGTTGGTCGATCACGACGTCGAAGAGGAGACGGAGGCCGCGTTCGCGATGCTCGGCATCGACGACGGCGCGGGCGACGAGGCGGACGCGGCGACGTATAGCGGCTCTGACGTTCCGGTGCAGATGTTCGACGAGCTAGACCGGGCGGCCGATGCGGAAGCCGCGGTCGCGGCCGCACGCGAATCGCATGCGATGGCCGCGGCGGAGCCAGAGCCGCTGCCGGAGCCCGGCGACGAGCCGGCACCGCCGCTCGCCGGCGATGGCGGCGCGATCCCGGAACCGGTGCCGCACGAGGGGTCCGCATCGGGCGCCGACGACCTCGACCTCGGTCTCGACGCGGTGGCCGAGATGGCCGTCGAGGAAAAGTCAGGCCTCCGCGACAGCGAGCGCGTCGCACAACTCGAGGCCGAGATCGAGCGGCTGCGCGCCGAACTCGAGCGAGCCCGCGCCGACGCGGGCACGTCCGAGTTCTCGCGCGAGCGCGAGTTTCTGAACCTGCGAGAGGTCATCAACAAAAAGGAAAAGGAGATCCTCGACCTCCGCGACGAGATCAGCTCGAAGGACCGTCAGATCCTCGACGGCAAGGAGCGCATTCAGGAACTCGAGCGCCTGCGCGCCGACCTCGAAGAAAAACAACTCGGCCTCGAACAAAAGCTGCTCGAGGCCAACGAGAAGATCGCCACCGGCGACAAGGCGCTGGCCGACCTACGCCGTCAAGTGGACGATCTCGACCAGCAGCTCGCGTCGCTGCGCACCGAATTGGCGACCGCCCGCGAACAGCTCGCGGCAGCCGAAGCCCGGCTCGCACAAACCGCCGCGGACCACGCTGCGGCGCTCGAGCGCAAGGAGGCCGAGCACGCCGACCAGCTCGCGGCGCGCGACCGGCAGCACGAGGAGGCGCTCGCCGCGCTGCGAGCCGAACTGGAAGCGGACAAGGTGCAAGCGATCGACGCGCTGCGGGCCGAGCACACCGACGAGCTGGCGGCGCTCGCGAAGGCACACGAGCGCGAGCTGGAAGCGAAGACCAAGGAACTCGAACAGGCGCTCGAAGCGGCCGCGGCGGACAAGGCGAGCGCGCTGGCCAAGGCGGAAGAGCGGCGCGAGGAGGATCTGGCGGCCGCAGCCGCGAAGGCGGCCGAGGAACTCGAACAGCTGCGCCGGCAACTCGAGCAGGACAAGGCCGCGGCGCTGGAGGCGGCCGAGGCCAAGCGCGTTGCGGACCTCGACGCGGCGATGGAACAGGCCAAGGCGGACGTGGCGGCCGCCGAGGCGCGCGGCGCGGAAGCGCTCGAAGCGCTGCGCGCCGAACACGCCAAAGCGATCGCTGCACTCGAGGCCGAGCGCGACGAGGCGCTGGCCGCCGCCAAGGCCGAGCGCGACGAGGCGCTGGCCGCCGCCGAGGCCGAGCGCGACGAGGCGGAGCGCGCCTTGCGCGCGCAGTTCGACGCCGAGCGCGAACAGCTGTCGCGCGACCACGCCGAGGCGATCGCCGCGCTCGAACAGCAGCGCGGCGAGCTCGAGCGCGGGCTCGCGGGCGCACGAGAGCGGACGGCGGAGCTCGAGGCCGAGATCGAATCGCTGCGCGCAAAGCTGGCCGAACGCGACGCGGAGTTGCAGAAACTGCGCGACACGCTCGAGGCGCGCGACTCGCGCATTGCCTCGCTCAAGGCGAAACAGGCTGAACTCGAGGCCGAGTCGGCGCGCTACCAGGAACAGGTGCTCGACGCGCGGCGCAAGCTCAAGGCCGACGCCGAGGTCGCGGCGCGCGCCAAGAAGGCGCTCGCGATCGCGCTCACGCTCCTCGACCAGCACGGCGCGGACGACGCGGACGCGAGCGTCGACGCGGCGGTCCGCGCCGACGCGGCCGACGGCGCCGAAGACAGCTCCGAGCTGTAGCGCGGCTCGGGCGCGGGCATCCGCGCAGCGCCCCTACCGGCCCGCACCGCGGACGTCACCCTGCCGCGGATTCGTCTTCGGCGCCGACCGGCCGCAGGTTCTCGTAATCCTCGCGGTACAGCACGCCGATGTGCCGCCGGCAGAACACGTCGACCAGTTCCGGGTCGAACATCTTGCCCGCGTTGCGTCGAAGAATGCGCTCGGACTCGTCGAGCGGCAGCGCGACCTTGTACGGCCGATCGGTCGCCAGCGCATCGTACGCGTCCGCGATCGCGACGATCCGCGCCGACAGTGGGATGTTGTCGCCGGCGAGGCCGTCGGGGTAGCCGTGACCGTCCCAGCGTTCGTGATGGTTGCGCACCGCCGGCATGATCGGGTGCAGAATCGAGATTTGCTTGGCGATCTCGTAGCCGATGACCGGGTGTTCGCGCATGTGCTGCCACTCGTCTTCGTCGAGCGGTCCCGGCTTGAGAAGCACGCTGTCGCGCACGCCGATCTTGCCGATGTCGTGCAAGAACGCACCAAACTCCAGCGTCTCCATCTCCTCGGCCCGCCAGCCGACCTGCTCGGCGAGCGCGAGCGCGTAGCCGGCGACCCGGCCGCAGTGGCCCTTGGTGTAGGCATCCTTGGCCTCGATCGCCTCCGCGAGCCCGAATAGCGCCTGCCGGTGCGCCGCCTTGAGCCGCTGATAGCTCTCCTCGAGTTCTTTGGTGCGCTCCTTGACCACGACGTCGAGCAGCTTCTCGCGCTTTTGCAGCTTGTCGTATTCGCTGCCCAGCCGGCGCACGAGTTCTCGTTGCTCTCGCAACAAAGACTGCAACTTGACCCCCTCGGCGACGAGCGCCGCGAGGTTGCCGCGCTGCGGGCTGCGGCCGATCACCCGAAAAATCGCGTGGTCGAACGGCTCGCGCGCATCCACGTCGGCCTCCGCCGCCCCGTCGCGCAACAGCACGATGCGCATCGCGTCCGGCCGGTACAGCGCGCTGCGCAACAGCAGGTCGATTCCGTCGAGCAGCGGCGGTTTGTGGCCGGCGATCACGATCGCGTACGGGTGGGCCTGCAGCTTGTGCAGCCCCTCGGTCGCCGACCGCGCGGTGTGCACGCGCAGCGCCGGGCTCGACAGCGCCTCGACGACCTCTCCCAGCGCCTCGGGCTGGTTGTGGACGACGAGTGCGAGCAGTTCTGACGCCACCGCAGACGATTATAGTGAATCGCGCTATAAACCGGGCGACGGATGAACCGCGAGGTCACGGGCCATACCAAGGGGCTAAAGCCGAGCCAAATCAAGGCGTTGGAGCGCATCTACCGGCGCCGCGTGCCGCACGACGCGATCGTCACTCCGGAGCTGGCGACCTACCTGTGCGAGCTGTCGGCCCAAATGCGCCGGCAGATCGGTCTGCTCATCAGCCGGCGGGGCGCCATCGAGCACGTCGTGGTCGGCGACGCCTCGCGGTTGATGCTCCCCGACGTCGGCCGCCTGCGCGGCGCGCCGGGCCGGTTCCGGGGCCTGCGCCTGGTGCACACGCACCTTCGCGGCGAGCCGCTCACCCGCGACGACCTCACGGACCTGACGCTGTTGCGGCTGGACCTGGTCGCGGCGATCGGCGTCGGCGCCGGCGGCCGCCCGGGCCCCGTGTATGTCGGCCACATGCTGCCGGCGACCGGCAGCGGCGAGATGTGGCGCGAGCTGCCGCCGGTGGCGGTCCACGATCTCGACGTCGACGTGATCGAGCTGATGGCCTCGCTCGAGGCGGAGTTCGCGCGGACGCAGGCGCGGCTCGCGTCGTCCGAGCCGGGCACCGACCGCGCGCTGATCGTGCACGTCGGCATCGGTGCGGACGACGACGGCGACGCGCGCATCGCCGAACTGCGCGAGCTGTGTCGCACGGCCGGCGTCCGCGTGCTCGACGTCGTCGAACAACGCCGGGCCCGGCCCGATCCGCGGTTTCTCGTCGGCCGCGGCAAGCTCGAGGACATCCTGCTGCGCGCGATGCACCTCGGCGCCGAGACCGTCATCTTCGACGCCGACCTCACGCCGGCTCAGGCGCGCGCGATCTCGGACTTCACCGAGCTGAAGATCATCGACCGCACGATGCTCATCCTCGACATCTTCGCGCAGCACGCGCGCAGCCGCGACGGCAAGCTGCAGGTCGAGTTGGCGCAGCTGCGCTACGCGCTGCCCCGCCTCGTCGAGAAGAACACGATGATGTCCCGCCTCACCGGCGGGATCGGCGGCCGCGGGCCAGGCGAGACGAAGCTCGAGATCAACCGGCGCCGCGCGCGCGAGCGCATCGCGCTGCTCACCAAGAAGCTCGACCACCTGCAGCAGAATCGCCAGCTGCGCCGCAAGCGCCGCGGCGACCGCGGCGTGCCGATCGTCGCGATTGTCGGCTACACCAACGCCGGCAAGTCGACGCTGCTCAACAACTTGACCGAAGGCGACGCGATCGTCGCCAACAAGCTGTTCGCGACGCTCGATCCGATCAGCCGGCGGTTGCGGTTCCCGCGCGAGCGCGAGGTCGTGCTCACCGACACGGTCGGCTTCATCCGCGACCTGCCGCCCGACCTGGTCGCGGCGTTCCGCGCAACGCTCGAGGAGCTGTACGACGCCGACCTGCTCGTTCACGTCGTAGACGCGAGCGACGACGACTACGAGGCCCACATCCGCGCGGTCACGCGCATCCTCGCCGAGCTCGACTTGGCGGAGAAGCCGCGCCTCGTCGCGTTCAACAAGTGCGACCGGCTCGAGCCGGACGAAGCGCGCCGGCGCGCCTCGGCGCACGGCGCGCTGCGCATCAGCGCGCTGTCGCGCGATACGTTTGGGCCACTGCTCGCCGCCATCGAACGCGAGCTGTGGAAAGAAGGCCACGCCGCCGCGATCGCCGCCGGCCCGGCCGCGTAGACGCCGACGGCGCCCGATGCGGCGCCCACCCCGGCGATTTGCGCCGCGGATCGCGTTTCGTTACGGTGCGGTGCATGTCACGCCGCCTCGCATGGTCCGCTGTCGTGATGGCGCTCGCCGGCTGCGGCGAACCGCGCAGCGGCGCCCGCGCGCCCGACCCGCCGGCGACCGCCGCACCGCGGGCCGCCGCCTCGGCACCAGCCGAGTCGGCCGCCGGTGACGACGCGCCGCGGCGCGGGCAGCCGGCCGCCCCCCAGTCGCGCGCAGACCGCCGCCCCGACCTGGCCGACGATCCCGCCATCGACCTCGTCGACAATCGATTTCTGTGGCACCTGTACCGCGGCGGCGCCCTCGTGATCCCCGCGGCGAGCGAAGGCTTCCGCAAATACGACGCGGACTACGCCTCCGCGTGGGGCGACGTCGTCGACCTCGACGGTCACGCCGGCCGGGCGCTGACCCAGCGCCGCGCACAGCTGACGTTCCCGCACGCCGGCGGGGCGGCGCGGCTGCGCATCCGGCTGCACGGCGTCGCCGCGGGACAACGGCTCACGGTCACGCTCAATGGCACGCGCCTGCCGTCGCGCTCGCCCGCGGCAGCGTGGCACACCGAGACGTGGGACGTGCCCGCCGGCGTGCTCGAGCGCGGCGAAAACGCGCTGCGGATCGAGTTGGCGCGCAAGGGCCGCGCCGGCGCGACCGCCGCCTACGCGCTCGTCCACTCCATCGACGTGGCGCCGCCGGGCGCCCCCGACGCCGACTGGCCGCCCGTTTCGCCCGCGCGCCGCGCCGCGGTCGCCGGTGATACGCGCCGGTCGCTGTCCGGCTTCGACGCGATGGCGCTGTACGTCGAGATCCCCGACCGCGCGTGGCTCACGTTCGCCACCGGTGCCGGCGACAGCGCGCCGTTTGCGATCCGCGCGACCACCGCCGACGGGGACCGCGTCGACCTGTGGCGCGCCGACGCACCGGCCGGCTGGGCGGCACACGCCGTGTCTCTCGCCCCGGTCGCCGGCCAACTCGTACGCCTCGAACTGAGCGCGCCGGCCGAGGCCGCGTGGGGCGAACCGCGCATCCAGCTCGAGGCCGCCCCGGTGCGCCCGCGTCCGCCCGCGGTGCGCAACGCGATTCTCGTCGTGGTCGATGCGCTGCGCGCCGACCGGCTCGCGCTGTACGGCACGACCCGCGTCGACACGCCGCGCATCACGGCAGAGGGTCGCGCGCGGGGCGTGACCTTCTTGTACAACCAGGCGGCATCCCCGTCGTCGCCGCCGTCGCACGGCAGCATCCAGACCGGCATGATCCCGCGCGTGCACGGCGTCGTCGGCGACCGCGCCCAGCTGAAGCCGGGTACGCCGATGATCAGCACAGCGCTCGGCGCCGCCGGTGTCGCCACGGGCTACTTTGGAAACAACGCGTTCGGCATGGCGCGCCTCGAAAAGCCCGGACGATGGACCGAATTCCATCAGCCGACGCGCGAGGGCAAGAGCAACGACTGCGTTCCGTTGATCGACATGATTCTCGCGTTCGCCAAGCGGCGCGCGGCCGCCGGCGAGCGGTTCTTCGTGTCGTCGCTGCCGTACGAGACGCACGTGCCCTATCGCTACCACCCCGGCATCACCGATCGGTACTTTCCGGGTCCGTGGCCACCGCCGATCGGCAAGCAGGTCACCGGCGAGCTGCTCGGTCGCATCACGTCCGGAGCGTTGCGAATGACCGACACCATGTGGGATCAGCTCAAGGCGCTGTACGACGGCGAGGTCACCTATATGGACGGCTGCTTCGGCCAGCTTGTCGACGGCCTCGCGAGCGCCGGCCTCGCCGACGACACCGCGATCCTGCTCACGTCGGACCACGGCGACGGCATGTACGAGCACGGGCACATGGGTCACGCGTTCGGCCACTACGCCGAACTGGCGAACGTGCCGCTGGTGGTGTTCGCGCCCGGCTTGACCGACGAAGGCATCGCCGTACGCACCGTGACGAGCCACATCGACATCGCACCGACCGTGCTCGACTTGATGGGCGTTCCGATTCCCGAGGAGGTGCAGGGCGAGAGCCTGCTGCCGATCGCGCTCCGGCGCGGCCCGTGGACGCCGCGCGTGATGCCGCTCGAATACGGCCGCAGCTACGCACTGCGCGCGGCCCGCTGGAAGTACATCGTCGACTACCAGGGACGCGAGAGCGTGTTCGATCTGAAACGCGATCCGACCGAGCAGCGCGACCTCGCCGGCGATTCGCCCGTGGCCCTGCGCTACTTCCGCGACCTGGCGGGGTTCTTCCGGGCGCACCGCACGCGCTGGCGCATGCGCGAGCACGGCGCGCTCAACAACCACCGCGCCGGGTTTCTGCGCCTCGTTGGCGCCGACCCGCTGCGACCATGAGCGCCGCAACTGGCGCCCGATTGGACCCGCTCGCTGCACTTCGTCACGACCACACGCCATGACTCGACGAAACGAACCGATCACGATCGTCTCCGGCCTGCCGCGGTCGGGCACGTCTCTCATGATGCAGATGCTCCACCGCGGCGGCCTTCCGGTGCTGTCCGACGGCGAGCGCACGGCCGACGACGACAACCCGCGCGGCTACTTTGAACTCGAGGCGGTCAAGGCGACCGCGCGCGACGCGTCGTGGGTCGCGGAAGCCGAGGGCAAGGTGGTGAAGGTCATCTCCGAGTTGCTCCCGCACCTGCCCGCCGACCGCACCTACCGCGTGATCTTCATGCGGCGCCGCCTCGACGAGGTGCTCGCGTCGCAGCGGCGCATGTTGCAGCGGCGCGGCGAGCCGCTCGGCGACGACGACGCGATGCGCAGCCTGTTCGCGCGCCACGTCGAGCGCGCGGAACGGTTCTTGCGCGACGCCGACCACATGACCGCGCTGTACGTGAGCTACAACCGGCTCGTCGCCGACCCGGCCGCGCAGGCCGCACGCGTCGCGGCATTTCTCGGCGGCATCGTCGACCCCGCCGCGATGGCCGCCGCGGTCGACCCGAGCCTGTACCGCAATCGCACGCAGTAGCTTGCGACCGCGCGCGGCTCGCCGCGCGCAACGATTGCGCCACCGCCCGGATCGCACCGGCCGACCATGGTGGGTTCGCTCCGTGCGGCGCTCACCGGCCTTCCCGCCCCGGGGGCCGTCTGTTACGATGGTCGGAATGCGCACATCACTGGGGGGAATTGTCGCCGTCTCGCTCGCCATCGGCTGTGGTGGCGGCGGCGACGGCGATGCGGGAAGCGGCGCCGACGGCGGCAGTAGCGTGGACGCGGGGGCCACCGACGCCGGCGACGACGCCGGGCCGCCCGAGGACTACACGATCGACGCATTCGGCTACGTCGATCCGAATCCGGCGGACTACCACCCCCTGCCGGATCCACGCACGACGCTGCTGCGCATGCAGGAGGTCGCGACGGTGATCCCGCAGGGCGGACACGGCGGCACCGTGGCGGACGACCCGCGGGCGGGCGGATCGCTCGGAACGCTGCCGGCCGACCCGCAAGCGGCCGACCGGCGCATCTATCAGACGCTGGCGGCCAACCTCGACGGCGACGGCAGCGACGAGATCGTGCTGGCCCAGTTGGAAACCGCAACCGGCTACGTTCGGGTGCGAATCATCGACTCCGCACCGATGAATCACTTCTTCCGGGAATTCGAGATCGCGGACGACGTCGCCGTCGACGACCTCTCCGTGGCGGCGGCCGACGTGGACGGCGATTCGAAGGACGAACTCATCGTCGCCGTCGGCGGCGCAGCCAACGTCGGGTGGATACGCGTCTACGACGATCTCGACGCGTCGTTCGCGCTGATCACGGAGCTCGCGAGCGTGTCGAAGGGCGTTCGCAACGTGGCGGTAGCCGCCAGCGACGTCGACGGCGATGGCGAGCCCGAGTTCGGCATCTTTCTCAACTGGCAGAGCACAAACGGCATCGTCTACATGATGTACGACGACCTCGCCGGTGGCGGCGGCGGGCTGAACTCGAGCGTCCTCACAGCGTCCTCATTCGGCACCGATCCCAACCTGACGATGGACCGGGTCGTGCTGCACGGAGGAAACTTCGACGACGATCCCGAGGGCGAGATCCTCGTCGTCGCCCACGTGAGCGACAATGACACCTACGCTCTTCGCTACTACGTCATCAAATATGACGGCGGTGCACAGATTGTGCATCAACGAGACCTGGACGTGCTGTCGGGAAATTTCAGCGGCTACACCCCGGTCGGCAACCGCTGGCCGTGGCGGTCGACCGTCGCCGACATGAACGGAGACGGTACGCACGAACTCGTCACGATCGCGCGACTGAGCAACGATCCGGACTACGACCTCACCGTCACGCATTACCCGATGCCGGCCGAAGCGGATCGATGGACCAGCGGCATCCGCGGCGCCGCCTCCCTGGCCGCGATGTCCGTCTCCGGCACCGCGCTCGGCCACGTCGTGGCCGTCGCCGACAAGGGGACGGCCGACGACCAGCCCGACGACTTCGGCGATGCGATCGTCGCCACCGCGCGCGACGGCGACTCGCTCGTGACGACGCGGTTCGGCGCCGTCGTCGACCAGGTCGGCCCGCCGTCGGTACACCGGTTCGTGTCGCAAACCCCCGTCGTGTCGACCGTTCCGGACACCGATCGGCCACCTTGGCAGGTCGCTGGCGATTTCGACGCCGACTCCGTCGTGCTCCGTTACACCGGTGAAAAGACGCTTGCGTTGGCCGACCCGATGCCGATCGCGATCCTCGCGGCACCGCCGACGCTGGCCGGCTCGTCCCAGCGGCACGATTTGAGCGACACCGGCTATGGCAGCGCCGTGACCATGGGCTCGAGCGAATCCGTCGAGATCGGTGTGACCACTCGCGTGACGTTCACGACCGGCGCGAGCATTCCCAAGGTCGGGCTGGACCTGTACGAGGTCGAAAAGAACTTCGACGAGGCGTTTTCCGCGCGCAACGTGTCGTCCGAGCGCGTCACCTACGGAACGAGCTTCCGCGGCGCGTCGGACGCAGACACCATCGTGTTCCAGGGCACTCTGTACAACTCGTACGCGTACGAAGTCGTGAGCGCCCTCGACCCCGGCGAGATCGGCAAGGAAGTCCGCATCGATGTCCCCGTCGAGACGCGCATCTACAAGTGGACGATCCCGTTTTTCAACTCGGTGCTGGCCGATCGCGGCTGGGCGATCGACGATTCGGTGTTCGACCACGTCATCGGCGATCCGGCCAGCTACCCGACGTCGGCCGAGCGCGACGCCATCCTGGCGGACACGACCGGCTGGCGGTCGCTGCCGGCAACCGTCGGCCAGGGCAACGGCACGGTCGAGGTGACGATCGACCTCGAGCAGGAGGTGGCCACGACGGAGCAGCGCACGCGGAGCAATCAGACGACCATGCGCGGTCCGCTCAACAATCTGCTGTGCGCGGCGGGCAATCCGAGCTGCACGACCATCGGCTTCCGCGACAGCAGCGCGTACACCGTCACCGCGGGGACGAGCACGCACTACGCCGGTCGCGTCGGCGACATTCCCGACACGGACGAGTGGACCAGCTCGCACTACGGGTTCGGCCTGTTCGTCTACTGGCACACGCTCGCCAACGGCACGCAGGTGCAGGTCCTCAACTACTGGACGGAGTAGCGGGCCGCCGGTGCGGGGTCAGTCGCGCCGGTACGGCAGGTACGTCGCGTAGGCGCGCATCTGCGCGGCGACCTCCTGCGCCTCTCGCGCGATGAACGCGCGTACGGCGCGGTCGAGTTCGGGATGGCGCAGCCAGTGGGCGCTGAACGTCGGGCTGGGCGCAAACCCGCGCAGCAGTTTGTGCTCGCCCTGCGCGCCGGCCTCGAACAGCGGAATGCGCCGCGCGATGCAGCGCTCGATGCCCTGATAGGCCGCCAACTCGAAGTGCAGGCAGTCCACGTCGACCGTGCTGCCCCAGTACCGGCCGTACAGCGCGCGCTCGGTCTCGAGATAGATCGCGCCGGCGATCGTGCGCGCGCCGCGGCGCGCCCGCACGAACTGCACCCGATGGGGCAGATACGCGCGCAGTCGGTCGAAAAACCCCGGCCGCAGATACGCCTGCCCCCAGTGGCGGGCGACGTTGCGCCGGTACAGCGCGTCCATCGCCGCGACGTCCGCGTCCGTCAACGCGCCACCGGCCACCCAGTCGATCGCATCGACCGCCTCGGCCGCGCGCCGCCGCTCCTTGCGAAACTGCTTGCGCTTGCGCGACGACAGCCGCGCGAGGAAGTCGTCGAACGACGCATACCCGGCGTTGTGCCAGTGGAATTGGTAGCTCGCGCGCGCCGCATATCCCATGCGGGCCAACGCCTGCTGCTCCGCCTCGGTACAAAACAACCAGTGGATGGAGTGGCACCCGACGAGGTCGGCCACCTCGCGCACGCCGTGCACGAGTGCATGGACGACGGCCTCCTCGTCGCTCACGTCCGGGTGCACGAGCAGCCGCCGGCCCGTGGCGGGCGTCACTGGCGCGGCCACGACGAGTTTCGGAAAGTACGGGATGCCGGCGCGCTCCGCGGCCCGCGCCCACGCGAAATCGAAGATGTACTCGCCGTAACCGTGCAGCTTGACGAACGTGGCGACCGCGCCGGCGAGCCGACCCGGCTCCGTCTCGGCGAGCACGTAGCGCGGAATCCACCCGGTGTCGGCGCCGATCGACCCGCTGTCCTCGAGCGCGCGCAAAAACCCGTGTTCGAGAAACGGCGACGGCCCATGGTCGAGCGCGTCCCACGCGGCGGCATCGACCGCCGCCACGCTATCGACGACGCGAAGCGTCAGCGAAAGTTGTCCGGCACCGATGTCCTGCGGTATAGCACGGTCGTCGGAGGCTACCGATGGTGAAGCTGGCGTGCTCGACCGTGTTTGCCCTGGTGCTGGCCGCCGCGTGTGGCGGCGGTGACGACGACGACGACGCGACGGTCGACGCGGCCCCGGCCCCCGATGCCGACGTCCGCGGCACCGTGAGCTTCGCGTGGTCGCTGTCCGACGGCAGCGGCCCGATCACCTGTGACGACGTCGGCGCCGACGCGGTGTCGATCAGCCTCCTGCCGGTCGGCGTTCAAGGGGGCACCAGCGACGTCAGCGGCTGCCCGAACGGCGCGAGCTCCGGCACGTTCCAAAGTCGAGGCGTGCCGCCGCGCGACTACGACGTCGAGATCACGATCAGCGCGGCGCAGGGGGACCTGATCGACGAGCCAATTCGCTTCAAGGGTGTCACGGTGGCGCCGGCGCAGGACACCGCGCTAGGCGACGTCGAGTTCGTCGTCGATCCCGTCGGCAACCTGACGTTCTCCCTGCGCGCGCTCGAGCCGGGCGGCAACTGCGCGCCAGTCGACGACGACGGCGCCGCCATCACCAAGTTCGAACTCGAACTGTCCCAGGGAGGGACGTGCGTACCGGTCGACTTTGCGATCCACGACCCGACCGGCGTACTCGAAGCGACCTACGCGACGACGTGTGCCGGCGAGCAGCACGATGCGTGCATCCCCGAGGACCGAGAGCTGCGCGTCGCGGACATCGGATCGGGGCCGACCCGACTGTCGGTCGTCGGCTATCGCGACGGCGATCTACCGTGTTACGTCACGACCGCTGACATCGACGTGCCGGGCAACGACCTCACCGCGGCGGTCGGCGCGATCTCCATCCCGCTCGACATGAGCAACGACGCGTGCGCGCCGCCGATGCCGTAGTCGCCGAGTTCCGCGCCCGCCGCGCGGTCGCGATCATGCGCTGGCCGGACCGGCGCGTCGCGGCCGACGCGATGGCCGCGGCGGTGCGCGCCGGGTTTCGCCTCGTCGAGTTCACGCTCGGGACGGACGGCGCCCTCGACTTGATCGCGCAGTTCGCGGAGAACCCGGACTTGACGGTCGGCGCCGGAACGGTTCTGACCGCCGACGAGGTGCGGGCATGCGTCGACGCGGGCGCACAGTTCGTCGTGTCGCCGGTCGTGGATGTCGGCGTGATCGAACAAGCGGGGCGCCTCGGTGTCGCCGCCGTACCCGGCGCCCACACGCCCACCGAGATGTGGACCGCGTACCGCGCCGGCGCCCCGATGCAGAAGCTGTTTCCCGCGGCCGCCGGCGGCCCGGAGGCGGTCCGCGCCATCCTCGGGCCGCTGCCGTGCCTGCGCATCGTGCCGACCAACGGCGTCACCGCCGCCAACGTGCGCGACTACCTCGATGCCGGCGCGTGGGCGTGCGGATTCGTCCGCGCGGTGTTCGATCCCGGCGCGATGGCCGCCCGCGACTTCGCCGCAGTGGAGCGCGCCGCCGCGGCGGTGATCGCGCAGGTCGCCGCCTGCCGCGGCGGCGGCGCGCCAGGGTGACGCCGGCCGGCGCGCAGGGCAGCGCCCCGGGTGCGCGCGACCCGCGCCGCCGTGACGGATGGCTCCCGCGCGCGGCGGGTGCGCGACCGGCCCCGCCGCGGCGGGTGGCTGTCGGCGCGCACGCGCCCGCCGCGGCGGGGAGGACGTGTCGCGAAACGTAGGATGTCGCCCTCCATCGCACCCCCGCCTGCGGATGGCGCAACCGATTGTTTTTACACAGTAAATCACTTTCATCTGGACACCGGCCGCGCACTTGTGTCATGCCCCGACCATGCAGTGCGGGGGTTTCTGGATGGCGGCGGGCCTGACCGTCGTGGCGGGCGCGTGCTCGTTCGACCCGACGGCACCGGGCCTGCCCTCGCGCACCGGTCCCGACGCGACCGCCGGCGGTGGCGACTCCGACGCCGGACTGCCCGACGCCGCAAGCCGGCCGCCCGCCGACGCGGAGCCGCCGCCGCCCGAGGAGGGCGTCGCCCGCAGCGTGCGCGGTACGCCTGACGTGTCGGACGCGCGGTTCGAGGAGTGGGCCGGCGTGCCGGCCTACGAGTTCCGGATGGGCGACGCGGCCGACTACCACGGTCGCGCCGGCTACACGCCGTCGGCCCGGCTCACGTTCGCGTCGATGCACGACGACGAGCACGTCTACTTTGCGCTCCAGGTCACCGACGATCAGGTCGTCGAAGGCGGCTCCCCGTTGTGGACGTTCGATTCCGTCACCCTGTACCTGGATGCCGGCGGCGACCGCGCGGGGCAGTTGGGCGCCGACGATCACGAGATCACGATCGGCGCCAACGCCATGTACAGCGACTTCACGCCGAGCGATCCGAGGGCGAAGCTCTCCGGCACCGCGCGGCGCACGGCGGATGGCTATGCGCTCGAGATCGGCGTGCGCATCGATTCGCTCGCGGACGCGCCGATGCCGAGCACGATCGGGTTCGATATCGCGATCAACGACAACGACGGCAGCAGCGACGCGGCGTTCGGGCTGTGGTACGTCAATCCCGGTCCACACTGCGAAGACTGTTGCGAAGGTTGGTCCCACCCGGAGCCGTGGTGCGACACGACCGTGTTCGGCCGGCTGATCCTCGAGTGACGTCGCGTCAACGCGACGCGGCCATCCCCTCCCGCCAGGTCGGGTAGCGCAGCGCGACCCCCAGCTCGCGCTTGAGGCGCCGGTTCGATACGCGGCGGTTGGCGGTGAGCATCGCCGCGATCGTCGGATCGACCTCGCCGACCGGCACACGCGGCGGCGGCGGTACGCCGAGGCGGCGCGCCACCTCCGCGGCGACGACGGCAGACGGCGCGGGTTCGTCGTCGCACACGTTGTAGATACGCCGCGGCAGCCGCGCGATCGTTCCTGCCGCAACGATCGCAGACACCAGATCGTCGACGTGAATGCGACACACGAACGTGTCGCCGTCGCCTACGATGCGGTATGTGCCAGCCGCCAGCCGCGCCGCGATCCCGCGCCCCGGCCCGTAGATGCCGGCCGCTCGCAGCGCGACCGCATCGACGCCGGCCTCGGCCGCCGCATCCAGCACGGCGGTCTCCGCGGCGAGGCGCAACCGGCCGCGCTCCGACGCCGGCGCCGGCGGCGTGTCCTCGTCCATCCATGCGCCATCGGCTGACGGCGGGTAGACGCCGGTAGACGACACGTAGACGATGCGCGCCGCGCCCGCGGCCGCGGCGACGGCGACCGCGCGGCGCTCGGCCTCCGGGCTCGCCGGCCCCGGCGGCGCCAACATCGCGACGACCGCGCCCGGCTCGATCGCGTTCGCCAGTCCGCCGGCCTCCGCCAGGTCGACCGCGACCGCGCGCGCGGCCGGTCCCAGTGGCGCAGCGACCGATCGCGCCGCGTCGCGCTCGCGCCGAGTGACGACGACGCGCGAGCCGCCGGCCACCAGCCGGCGCGCGAGCCGCGCTCCCGTGTAGCCGGCGCCGACGACGGTCCAATCTTTGCCCAGCGCGCACACCGCAGGCTACGATCTTACGGCCGATGACGGTACGTGCCCACGGATCGACCGGCCGCCCGAGGGCGACCGCGGGCCGATCCCGCGTCCGGTCCACCGCGCGGTGGTCGCTCTCCGCGTGGCTGGTCGGCTGCTGTGTCGCGTGCGCCGCGCCGGAGCCGCCCAGCGCCCCGCCGCGCCCGCGCGCGACCGGCCCCGCCCGCACGGCGGTGCCCGCGTTCTCGGCCACGTACCTGCTCACGTGGAACGGCCGGCGCATCGGTCGCGCCACCGAAACGCTGCAGGCCACCGAGGCCGGCTACGATCTGCGACGCACCGAGACGATCGCCATACGGCGCGGCGCAGAGTCGGTCACCCTGCGGACCGCGCTGCACATCGCGCTCGACGCCGATCTCGACCCCGTGTCGGTTCAGGTCACGCGCGACGGCGAGGGGCCCACGCTCGTCGGCCGCGCGCATCGCACTCCGACCGGCTGGAGCGCGACGTTCGCCGGCACCGCCGCCGGCCCGATCCCGCCGGACGCGATCCCGCTCGAGGTGCTGCCGCTGCGCCTCGCACGCCAGCCGCGCTACCAGGGGCCCGTCATGTTGCCCGGCTACGGGTTCGCCACCGGCGACGTCTACTCGCGTCCCGACGGCGACCGCGCCGCGGTCGTATCGCTGGTCGTGCCGACGGGCGTGCTCACCCAGCGCGTCGAACTGGACCCGCGCGGCGGGCTCGCGCGCGTGACCGCGCCGGGCGGCGTCGAGTCGCGCCGCGTCGCGCCGGCCGACGCCGAGCTTCCGTTCGACCCACCCGACGTGGTGGCCGCGGCCGCGATCCCGGTCGCGGGCCGCCCGCCGGTCGACGACGACATCATTCGCCTCCGCATCGCCGGCGTCACGGCACCGCCGCCGCGCCCGCTTCCGGGCCAACTCGTGCTCGCCCGCGACGACGGCTGGGACGTCACGCTCGCGGCGGGATTCGCGCAGGCCGATGTGGAGGCCGCCCTCGCGACGCACGCGACGGGTCGCGCACCCGACGGCGCCGGCGCGATCGCGGCAGCCATCGTCGAGGAAGCGGGTGCGGCCACCCCGATGGACGAAGTGCGCGCGCTCGCGCGCTACACGGACCGGTTCATCGCCGACGACCTCGGCTCGCCGACGGTCGACGCCCGCGCGGCGTTCGCGCTCGGTCGCGGCGACTGCACGGCGCACGCCGCGGTGTTCGCCGCGCTCGGCCAGGCGCGACACATCGACGTGCGGCTGGTGACCGGCTACCGGCTCACCGACACCGACGAAGGTTGGCGCCTCGTCCGCCACCGCTGGGCGATCGCGCGGGTCGACGGCCGCTGGCTGCCCGTGGACCCGACCTACGGCGAAGCGCCCGCGCGCGCCGTCCTGCTCGGACTCGCCGTCCACGGCGCCGCCCCCGCCGACATCGCCGTGGTCGACGAGGTCGCGTTCGCGGGGCTGCGCGGTGCGCGCGCGCACTTCGCGTCGCGCTAGCGGGGGCCGTCACCGCCCGGCCGTCCGCCCGGTCCACTGCTCGTAGTGCGCAACGCGCTGCTTGAGCGCCTCGATGTCCTCGCCGGCGCGCGCGCGCGCCTCCGCGGCGACGACGAGCAGTCCCATCGCCGCCTGCAGCAACCGCCCGCCCGGCAGCGGCAAGTTGGCGCCGTGCTGCGCGTAGTCGCGCACTTCGTCGATGCGAAACGCGACGGAGCCGACGTGCAGATAGCCGCCGTCGACGTACACGACGTCGCTGCCGACCATCAGGCCGCGCTCGAGTTCGCGCCGCGCCTCGCGGTCGCCCGCGCCGCGCGCGTGCGCTTCGAGGCGGCGCCGCGCGTCCTCGTACACGTCCGGGCGCGTGATCGGTGCGTTGCGCGTGTACGGCTTGAGATGATCGGCGATCCGCTTGGCCGCCTCGGGGCCGTCGGCGACGTGCAGCGCGACGTCGAGATCTCCGAGCGACAGCAACAAATCGCGCGACCGCTTGCGCCGCCGTGCCTCGCGCCACCGTTCCTGCGCGAGATACGCCAGGCCGATACACGCAAAGATGCCCCCCGGAATGTAGGAAAGCGCTCCGGCGACCACGCCCGTCGCGGCGGCGCCAGCCATCACGAGCGGGGCCGTCGGCGACTGCCCGATCAGCTCGACGCGGTCGAGCAAGCGGGCGTCGAGCCGGATGACCGGGTTGCCCGGCGGCGCGATCACCAAAAACGGGCCGTCCACTCCGATCCCGCTTCGCGGTAGCAATCCTGTCCGAGCCACGGCGTTCCGATGCAGGGGACGTTACAGCGAGATGATACCCCGGTCGGCGAGGCGCTTGATGGCGAGCAGCGCGTCGACGTCGCGCAGCGGGCTAATCCGCATCAACGACAGCAGATCCCACCGGCCGTCGATCCGGTCGGCCATGTCCTTTTCCGCTTGCGTCATGTCGATCGCGCTGAGTTCCTCTTTCGTCTTTAGCAGCTTCGGCACGCGAAAGCTCGACAGAAGCGAGCGCGACAGCTCTGCGAATACGCTTCGCTCGATCTCCGCGCGCAGCGCGTTGAGATCCTCGTCGTCCGGGCTCTCGGCCAGCGCCGCCATCACCAACTCCAGCGCGCCGACGCGATCGCCGCCCGCGGCACGTCCGCGCGCCGCGCGCGCCACATCGGCCGCGCTCGCCAGCGCGGCGGGACGGGACGGCCGGCGTCGGTCGATGGCGGCGGCCCCGGACTCGACCAGCCGCGCGAGCGCGTCGAGCGTGTCGAACCGGAAGTGGGGCCGCGCGCGCACGATGTCGCCGATCGTCTTGCCCTCGTCCACCGCGGCGACGAGATCGGCCGCCGCGTCGCCGACCGCGTCGCGCCGCACCAGCCACAACCGGGCCCCCTCGTCGTCCCCCAGGGCCGTCTCGATCGCCCGCCACCGCGGCGCGCGCTCGCGGCCCGCCTCGATCGCGTCGCGCAGATTCACGGATACCGCGTACTCCGACGCCGCGCGTGAACCCACGTCCGGCTCGAACGCGAACACGCCGTCGGGCCACGCCAGCGTGTCGGCCACCGCCTCCCGAATGAGCGCGTGCAGCGTGCGGTCGAGGGTCGCCGCGTCCACCGCGCCGACCATCAGAAGGATCTTGCCGAGTCGCACGCCGGTGTCGGCCTGGACCCTGAACGCCTCGGCGAGTTGGTCCGCGGTGACGAGTCCGCGCACGCGGAGCTGGTGGCCGAGTTGCTCGGCCGGGTGGTTCGAGTCGGTGCGCGTGACGTAGCCCGAGTCGAAGTGAAACGACCGCGTGGCGGCGCCGCGCTCGACCGTCAACGTCCCGCACGCGAACCGGCGGTCGATCCAGTCGAGGACGTCCTCCACGGGCATCGTTCGCAGCGAACCCCTCAGCGACATCCGACCTTGGAGCATACCGGAAAGTCGGCTACGATCACCGCGGTTATCCGATGGTAACCGTCGAGATTTACAGCAAACCCGACTGCTGCCTGTGCGACGAGGCCAAGCGCGTGCTCGAGGCCGTGCGGCGCGACGTGCCCTTCGAGCTACGCGAGGTGAACATCGCCGGCGACCCGGAGCGCCTCGCCGCCTACGGACAGGAGATTCCGGTCGTGTTCATCGGCGGCCGCAAGGCGTTCAAGTACCGGGTCGACGAGCGCGAGTTGCGCCGCCGGCTGCAGCGAGAGGTCGCACGCTGATGTCGACCTCCGCGAAACGAGCGGCCGCGGCGACCGCGACCGTCGCGATCGCCGGGTTCCTCATCGTCCGTTTCGTCCTGATGTTGGACGACGCGGTCGCGCGAGAAGAAGCGGCCGCGTGCACCGCTTTGCGTCCGTCCCCGCCGAACGACGCGTTCCGCGACCACCCGCTCGGCGACTTCCCGATTCCGGCGCCCGACTTCGCCGCGCAAGACGTCGACGGGAACATGCGCCGGCTGTCGGACTTCCGCGGTCAGGTCGTCTTTCTCAACTTCTGGGCGCCGTGGTGCCCGCCGTGTCGCGAGGAAGTCCCGTCGATCGAGCAGCTTCAGCGCGAACTCGGCGACGAGCCGTTCGTCGTACTGGCGCTGGCGTCGTCGCGCGACTGGCCATCGGTCTTGGTGGACTTCCCCGAGGGCACGCCCATGACCGTGCTCCTCGACCCGCCGGCGTCGGAGGACGAGCAAATCGGCAAGATCGCGCGCGCATACGGCGTTCCCGCGCTGCCGGAGACGTTCGTCATCGACAAACAGGGCTATATCCGCCACTACTTCGTCAACAAGCGGGACTGGAAGTCCGACATCGCGGTAACGTGCCTGCGTTCGCTGATCGAGGAGAAGGACACGCTGCCATGGCTAAGATCTTGGTTGTGGACGATGAGCCAGACATCCTCCGGGTCGTCGTGAAGATCATGGAATCGCGCGGTCACACCGTGACCACCGCGAAGGACGGCGTGCGCGCGCTCGAATTGGCGGAGAGCGAGCAGCCCGACGTGGTCATCTTGGACGTGAACCTGCCCAAGAAAGACGGCTTCGAGGTGTGCCGAGAACTCAAGAGCCGCGAGTCGACCCAGCACATCCCGGTCGTGATGATGACGGCGGCGTACGTGTCGGTGGAGGACGCGGAAAAGGGCACCGAACTCGGCGCCGACGAATACGTGATCAAGCCGTTTCTGCGCGAAGTGCTCATCCACAACGTCGAACGGCTGTTGCCCGACGCCGCCAGGGCCGACAACGGCTGACCGACGCCGGCCCACGGCGCGGAGTGGTCGTGCCGCGGGTACGGCACCTGTGGCCGACCGGCCGGCGACGAGCGCGCGCGTCGTCGGCGCTCCGGCGAGATGGCCTCGAGGACACCCTCGCGCCGCCGGGGGCGATCACGACGCAGCGGGTGCGCGGCAGGCCCACAGCCGGCGGCGCACTTCCCGATCGTCGATCCCCTCGCCGATCAACACGAGCTCGGTACACCGCGGCTCGGCCCCCCAGGGCTCCCCGGGACGAATCTCGACGCGCCGGCCGGCCAGCTCGACGTAAGCGCGACGAGACTCTCCGGCGAGGTTCGCCACGCCCTTGACGCGCAGCAGTCGATCGCGCCAGCCATCGATCGCGGCGAGCAGCGGGCCGGCGAGCAGCGGCGCGGCGTCGACGAACGTGGCGGCGGCGACCTGATGCAGGTGATCGCGGTGCGGCCGCGCCGCAGCGCGCGCCGCCCGGCGGGCGAGCAGCCACGGCACGAGCGCCGCCGTCCCGGCGTCACCGGCCGGGAACGCGGCGCGCTCGGCATCGCGGTTCAGTCGATCGAGAGCGGCGTGCGTCGCGGCGATCCGATCCGGACCGGCGATGTCGAGCTTGGACAACAGCAGCCGGTCGGCGGCCTGAATCTGCTCGGCCACCTCCGGCCGGCGGTCGAGCGCGTCGACCGCCGCGTCGGCGTCCACCACGCACACGACCCCGTACGGATCCGCGACGGCCCGGTCGAGGCCGGCCAGGATCGCCGCGGGTTCCGCGATGCCGGTCGTCTCGAGGACGACGTGGTCCGGCCGGGATCGCGCAACCACGTCGGCGATCCCGTCCCACAGGTCGTTCTTGACGTCGATCTTGCAGCACACGCAGCCGCCCGCGAGTTCGAGCACGTCGCCGCCGCCGCCGAGGATGAGCCGGCTGTCGATCGCGACCCGCCCGAGCTCGTTGACCAGCACCGCGATGCGGCGGCCGCGCGGCGCACCCAGCGTGCGGTTGAGTACGGTCGTCTTGCCGGCGCCGAGAAACCCGGTGAGGATGGTAAACGGCGTCGCCATGCCCCTGCGCATATCGCATTCTGCGGGAACTCGCCAGCCTCGTCGGCCGGCGGCAGACCCGAGTCACGCGCCGGTGCGCAGCCCGATCGCCCATCCCCCGTCGATCGCCTCGACCGTCGCCGATGCGGCGGCAGCCAGCGACGCCAGCGCCGCGACCTGCCCGGCGTGCCACGCGGCGTCCGGGTCGCCGTCGTGGCGAATCGTCACCACCACGCCGTCCGCCGCTCGCCGGGACGACAGCGTGATCGCGTGCGGCTCGCGCTCGGCCGCGGCGATGATCAGACGCGCGCACAACAGCAGCAGACGGCCTTCCGCGCCGCGCACGACCGGGACCGCGCCGAAATCGGCAAACACTTCACAGCCGGCCGAGACACGGTAGCGCGCAAGGTTGAGCGCCGCGTCGAGCGTCTTGTTGACGTCGATCGCGACCATCGCCTCGGGGGCGGCTCCGGCCGCTTGCGCCAACTCGCCGGCCAGCCGCGCCGCGCGCCGCGACATCAGGTACGCCTCGGCGACTCGTTCGCGCAACACGCCGACCTGTTCCCACGAGTAGGGCGTCGGACCTTTCGCGCGAGCGACGTGATGATCGAGTTCGTCCACGATGACCGCGAGCCTCTCGCGCAGTTCGCGAATCGGCCGCGCCAACTCCGCGGCCACTCCACCGGCGAGCAAACCGGCGATCGCCAGCACGCCCGCGTCGGACACCGTCCCCCGAGCCTCCCCTGCCGCGGCCGCCGGAGCGTCCACGTCCGGCGCCGGCGGCTCTGCGCGCGGCGGTATGCGCCCGCTGTCGTCGCTCATAGCGCACTCGTAAACAGGAGCCAGTACTCGCCGACGCCCCCGTCGGTGAGGCCGCGAGCGTACCCCACGTCGATCGTCCCCGAATCGAAATAGCCCAAGACGACATCCAGGCGCAGCGCGGCGCCGACCGCTACCTTGAAATCCGCGAGGTCGAAACTATCGTTGAATGCGTCGCCCACGTCCACCAGGCCGGCGACGTGCAGCCGCCGCACGTACACGGGCAACGTCGACAAGCCGCGCTCGACCTCCGCGACCACCTGACGGTATTCGGCGTTGAGCAGATGGAACTGCCGCCCGAAAACGGACCTGGGCGGATAACCGCGCAGGTAACCCGTTCCGCTCGCGCGCAACTGGTCGCGGATCGCGCGCGGGATGTCCTGGTCCGGCACACCGCCGAGGACGAACACGCCCGTGCGCCGGCGATCCGTCGTCGTGATCCCGCCGGCGAGCCGCAGCGCCAGCACCGGCGTGTCTCCCCACGGCAGCGGGAGGTAGCCCTCCCAGCGGTAGCTGAGATTGAGCGCGTGCACGCTCGAGCCGAACGCCGGATGGTCGAGCCGCACCGATGCGATCAATGACGTACCTTCGCGCGGCCCGAGCGTCCACGTATAGCCGCGCACGTCGCTGTAGCGAAACGACATGCCGATCCCGGACACGGCGATGTCCGTCTCGGGCGGTTGAGGGATGGCCTCGTTGGGATCGTACCCGTCGAATTCGTCCTCGTCGTTGTGAAACCAGTCCGCGTCGTAGTCGACCGACAGACTCGCCGACCCTTCCGGCCGCAGCAGAACCGGCAAATCGACGCGCGCCGACACGCCCAGATTCGTCTCGATGTACGACGTGTTGCGACCGTCGATGAAGTAGCCGCTGCGCCGCGCGACGCTGCGGTTGGCGGCCACTCGCAGCGTCGGCCACAGCCGCCGGTACGCGTACGCGCCGCCGACGCTCACGTCGCCGCGCTCGACGCCGATCGTGGCGGCGAGCGTGTATCCGTGCCAGCCAGCCACATCCGCGCCCGACGTCGACACCGTCACGGCCGACCCGAACGAGTCGGTCCCCGCCTGCAGCCGGTAGCTGCGCGGCGCGAGCGTTTCGAGCGGGCGGTACGGCCGCGGCGGCGTCACGGCCGCCGAGTCGTCCGGAATATCCGGCGGCGGCGGCCGATCGTCCACATACGGTTCCGGCTCGAGCCACCGCGCCGGCGCGACGCGAATCTCGAACAGATCGAACCCATCGACATCGTACCCCTGATAGACGATGTGCCGCCCATCCGGCGACACGTCTGGCCCGAACGCGCCCCCGACCACATTCGTAACCTGCCACGTCTTTCCGGTGTCGAGGTCATACGCGTAAATGTTGTACACACCACTTCTGTCGCTCGAATAATACAAGTACCTACCCCCCGGATCGAACACCGGATCGACGTCGATGGCTCGATCCCGCATCAGCTCGCGCACGTCACCGCTGGCGAGGTCGACGATCAAGATGTCGCGATACCCGCCCGGGCGCCACGCCGACAGCGCGATGCGCGTGCCGTCCGGCGACCAACTCGGCGCGCTCGCCTGCGCGTACGGCCCGCCATCCCACACGATGCGCGGACGCGCCTCCGGACGCAGCGGCAGCACCGCGAGCCGACTCGCCCCCGGCCCGACGACGACGGCGGCGATCTGCCGGCCATCGGGTGACACCTGCGGATCGCGCGCGCGCATGCCGGCGGTCAGCTCCGTCCACCGGCCGGTCTGCCGATCCCACCAATACAGGTCTTGCGTCCGATACTCCGTGCGCGTGAACCGCGTGCGCTCGACGATCATGTCGCCGTCGGGAAGCACGTCGAAGCCGCCGGAGCGATCCGCGATCAGGTAGTCCACCGCGCGGCCGATGTTGAACCCGCGCGGGATTGCGCGAAACCGGCCGCGACTGCGCCCGTCCGCCTGCCACCACACAATCCACTTGCCGTCCGGCGTGTACTGCGGATTGGCATCCGTCTCGCCGTCGAACGTCAGCCGCCGCCCCTCGCGGCGGCCGCGCCGGTCGATGTCCGCCAGCTGCGCGCGATACCGGGCGCGCAGGTCGGCCAGCCACTCTTCGTACAGTTCCTCGATCGTCTTGCCGACCGCGCGCTTCATCGACCGATTGATGGCAAACGGGATCGCGGTCGACCCGTAATCCGCCGCCCACCGGGCAATCTTGTCGGTGCCGTACCGGCGAAACACGTAGTCGAGGAACCGGCCGCCGTACAGGTACGCAGCCGTCCCGTGCGGCCACGCGCGCGGTCCGGTCGACAGCGCGTCGAGCTTCACCTCGCGTCCCTCGAGGACGGCGACGCGCAGAAACATATCGAACAACCTGCTGCGGATGCGGCCACTGGCCGTCTGCGCCGATTCCTGCATCGTCGCAATCCCTTCGACGATCCACTGCGGCTGGATTTGATTTGGCGCCCACACCCGACCGAACACCTTGTTGTACAGCGCCGGCAGGCCGCCGATACGCCCCAAATGCAATATGTGCGTGTATTCGTGTACGACCAGGTCGTAGAGCCAGTCGTCGTGGTCGTTGAGCACCGACAGCGCGGTCGGCGCCGCCGCGAACAGGCGGATGACGTTGCGCGGCAGCACATTCGCGAACCCGTTGGCGCCGTCGGTGTCGTCGACGAGGACGATGTGCGTCTTGTCCTCCGGCTCGTAGCCGAACACCGGCACGAGCGCCCGGTGCGCCCGCTCGGCGACCACGGCCGTCCGACGCGCCAGGCGATCCAACGGCTCGTAGTAGTGAACGACGAAGTGGTCCGACTCGACCGTCTTCCACACGAGCGTCGGATCGCCGGCGTAGGCGGACACGGCCACCAGGCACGACGCGATCGCGAGCCGCCACGACAACCTCGACACGGCAGCCCATTGTAGACGACGACGGCCGAGCGGCCGCATCCGCGCCCGATCGGACGACCGCGCGGGTCACCGCGCCGCGGCCGCGGGCGTCCCGTCGGGGCGCGGCTCGCCGGACGCCGGCTCGTCGCGAGCGGGGCCGGCCGGCTGGTCCCCCGCGTCCTGGCGATCGCGCGGCCCGGCGCTCGGTCGACCGGCCGGCGGGACCGCCGGTGCGCCGGCATCGGGCCAGTCCAGCTCGACTGGCACCTCGCGCGCGCGGCCCGAACCACCGCCCGCGCACGCCGTAGCGGCCAGCACCGCGGCGGCGACCGCGACGTACACCCGCATCAAGGCGCCTCCGAGTCGGTGCCGGGCACCGCGCGGCCGAGCGCCCCGCGCACGGCCGTCCGGATCTCCTCGGTCGTGGCCAAGTCCAACACGGCGTCGACCAGCCTCGCCATATCCTCGGCGTGAATACGGCGAATTACGTTCTTCACGGTCGGGATCGACACCGCGTTCATCGACAGCTCGCGCAAGCCCATGCCGACTAGCAGCGGAGCGATCAGCGGATCGCCGGCCATCTCGCCGCACACCGCGCACGGAACGTCGTGCCGCAGTGCCACCTGCACCACCGATCGCACCGCGCGCAAGATCGACGGGTGCAGCGGCTCGTACAGGTGCGCGACCCGCTCGTTGACGCGATCGACCGCGAGTGTGTATTGGATGAGATCGTTCGTCCCGATCGAGAAGAAGTTGACGTGAGGCGCGATCAAGTCTGCGACGAGCACCGCCGCGGGGGTTTCGATCATCACCCCGACCGGAACGTCTGGATTGAACGCGGCGCCCTCCGCCAAAAGTTCGCCACGCGCCTCGTCGAGTGCGCGCAACGCGGCCATGAGTTCGTCCACCCCAGAGATCATCGGGAACATGATGCGTAAATCGCCGTGCGCCGACGCGCGCAGAAGGCCGCGCAGCTGCGCCTTGAACAGCGGATAGACGGACTCGACGAGCGACAGCCGAATCGACCGCAGCCCCAGATGCGGGTTCGCCTCGGCGTACGTCTCGGGCAAGATGTGCGCGATCTTGTCCGCGCCCAGGTCGAACGTGCGGAACGTCGCCGGCTTGCCGTCGAGTACGTCGAGCACGCGCGCCGCGATCTGATAGTGCAGATCCTCCGACGGCGGCTCGCGCTCGGTCATGAACAGGAACTCGGTACGAAACAGCCCGACCCCGGTCGCGCCGAACTGGAGCGCTCCCGGCACCTCGTCGGCGAAATCGACGTTCGCGAGCAACTCGACGCGCTGGCCGTCGAGGGTGACCGCCGGCAGAGCACGGTTCTCGAGCAGTTGCTCGCCGATCGCCGCCTCGCGGCGCGCGCGACTGCGGTAGTGCGCGACGGTCTGCGGCGTTGGATTCAGAATGACCATCCCGCGCGTGCCGTCGACGATGATCAAGTCGTCGTTGCCGACGGCCGAGGTCACGTCGTCGAGCGCGACGACGCACGGAATCTGGTGTGCGCGCGCAATAATCGCGGTGTGGGACGTCTTGCCGCCGCCGTCGGTGATCAGACCCGCGACCGCGGCCCGCGTAAGCTGGATCGCGTCGGCCGGTGACAGATCGTGTGCGACGACGATCGCGTCCGGCGGCGGCTGCACCGGGGCGTTCGAGTGCCCCATCAGGTTTCGCATCACGCGCTCGCCGACGAAGTCCACGTCGCTCCGACGCTCGCGAAAGTAGTCGTCCTCGATTGCGTCGAATACGCCTTTGATGTGCTCGACGGTCTTCTTGAGCGCCCACTCTGCGTTGATCTTCTTTTCGCGGATGTAGCGAATCGTTTCGTCGACGAGGTGCTCGTCGTGCAGGATCAGCTGGTGAGCGGCGATGATGTTGTAGTGCTCGGATGCGTCGCGCTCGTGGATCTTCTGTTTGATCTGCTCGAGCTGCTCATCGCTCAGCTCGAGGGCGCGCCGGAACCGCTCCACTTCGGCTTCGACGTCGCGGTCGCTGATGTGGTGTTTCGGCGTCTTGAGCCGGCGCCGGTCCACCACATAGGCGCGACCGATCGCGATGCCCGGCGCGGCCGCCGTGCCGCGCTTGCGGATCTCTCCCCACTCGCCCGTCCGCCTGCCGTCGCTCGTCGTACGCCGCTCCCGCGTCATCCCTCCCCCTCACCAAATCCGGATCGCACGAGGTCGGCCAGCGCGGCGACGCACTCCTCCGCATCGGTGCCCCGCGCTCGAATCGTGATCTTCGTCCCCTTGGACGCCACGAGCATCAGCACGCCCATGATCGACTTGCCGTTGACCTCCTGGCCGTCCTTTTCGACGAACACATCGCAGTCGAACTGGCTCGCGAGATGTACGAACCGCGTCGCCGCCCGCGCGTGCATGCCGAGTTCGTTGACGATGACGACGTCGACTTCCGCGAAATCAGCCACGGTCCAGATCCCGGTGTCGGACGACCACGTCCCAATCGCCGCCGAGCCGCCGCCCCAATTCCTCGACGACAGCGACCGATCGGTGACGACCGCCGGTGCAGCCGACCGCGATCGTCAAATACATCTTCCCCTCGCGCTCGAACTCCGGTAGCGCGAAGCGCGCAAACTGCTCCAGCCGGTCGATCAGCTCGCGACCGGCGTCGCTGTCGAGTACGAAGGCGGCGACGTCGGCGGCGGTGCCGTCCTTTTGCGACAAGCCCTCGATGAAGTACGGGTTGGGCAAAAACCGCACATCCCACACGAGGTCGGCCTCGGGCGGCAACCCGTGCTTGAACCCGAACGACAACAGTGTGATCGCGAGCTGACCTTCGCGCCGGCCGTATCGCTCCTGAATGATGCCCTTGAGCTGGTGGACGTTGAGCGCGTCGGTGCGCACGGTCGCGTTGCGCGCGTCGGCGCGCAGCGGCGCCAGCAGCTCGCGGTCTCGGCGAATCCCACTGCGCAGATCGTCGCCGGCCAGCGGGTGACGCCGGCGCGTCTCGGAAAACCTGCGGATGAGCACCTCGTCGGCCGCCTTGAGGAACAGCACCTCCACGCGGTGTCCTGCCGCCCGCAGTCCGGCAACTTGCGCCCGATAATCGGCCAGAAACGGCTCTTGCCGGGCGTCCACGACGAGGGCGGCCGACGTCACGCCGACCCCCGCGAGCGCGTCGACGAGCGCCCCCAGGAGCGGCAGCGGCACGTTGTCGGCGCAGTAGAAGCCGACGTCCTCGAGCGCGCGCAGCGCGGTCGACTTGCCGGCCCCGGACAACCCCGTGACGATGACGATCCGCACTACTCCACCAGGTCCCCGTCGAACCCCGCCGGCGTCGCCTCCGCGATCTGCCGATTGAGCCGTTCCTGAAATTCGCGAGCCGTGTAGTGGCCCATGAACTTGAGCAGTTGGTTGCGCGCGGCGACCTCGATGATCGTCGCGATGCTCCGGCCCGGCCGCACCGGAACGCGCAGCATCGGTATCGGAGCTCCCAGCAGCTGATACGTGCGGTCCTCGGTACCGAGACGGTCGTACTCCTCGGTCGGATCCCACTCGGCCAGTTCGATCACCAACTCGATCTTCTTGGTGTCGCGAACCGCCGCGACGCCGAACAGGTCTTTGACGTTGATGATACCGAGTCCGCGGATTTCCATGTGGTGGCGGATGATCGGCGAGCCGGTGCCGTACACCAGATCGGCCCCGAGCCGGCGCAGCTTCACGATGTCGTCCGCCACGAGGCGATGCCCGCGAACGAGCAGGTCGAGGGCCGCTTCGCTCTTCCCGATGCCGCTTTTGCCCACCAACAACACGCCGACCCCGAGCACGTCCAACAGCACGCCGTGTATCGATGACGTCGGCGCGAGGTGCTCCTGCAACCAATGTTTGACGCCGCGGATGAACTCGCTGCTCACCAGCTGCGACACCATCAACGGAACCCCCTGCGCCTCACACGCGGCGACCAACTCTGCCGGGGGCTCGAGGCCGCGCGTGATCACGATGCACGCCGGCGACGCGGCCATGACGGTTTCGACCGCCACCGCCCGCGCCGCATCGTCGACACCGCGCAGGTAGTCGATCTCGGTGCCGCCGAGGCACAGCAGGCGGTCGTCGTGGATCTGCTCGCGGTAGCCCGTGAGCGCCAGGCCCGGCTTCTGAATGCGCGGCACGTAAATGGTGCGCCCCAACCCGGTCGCACCGGCCCGCAGGTCGAGTTGTAGCGGCTCTCCGAGATCGGCGAGCAGCCGGTCGACCGTCACGCTGGGAGTCGTACGGGTCACTCGAACCAGACTCCGTTCGCGGCCCGCGCATCCGCCGGGTTCCGGATTGCGACAGCGATCGCGCGGCCACGGCTCGTCCGCACAGCGGCGTCCCGCTCGTGACGCCCGCGCAACCGCGGGCCGCGCGCACGCGAGGCACGGGGCCCGGCGAGGTCTCCGAGCAGCAGCGCGGCGTGAGAAATCAGGGACATGGGCGAAATGCTATGCGTGAGGGCCGCCGCTAGTACTTGGCGTCCTCCTCCGCGAGGATTTCGTACATCGCGTCGGCATCGGCGGCGGCGAGCAGCCGCTTTCTGAACTCGCGGTCCTTGAACAGGCGGCTGACCCGGGCGAGCGCCTTGAGGTGCGCGCCGGTAGACGAGACCGGCGCGATGAGGACGAAAAACAAGTAGGTGGGCTGCCCGTCCATCGAGTCGAAATCCACCCCCTCCGCGACGCGCCCGAGACAGGCGACGATCTCGTCGAGACCGGGCAGTTTGCCGTGGGGAATGGCGACGCCCTCCCCGATGGCGGTCGACGCCAGCTCCTCGCGCTCGATGAGCACTCGGGCGATGGTTTCCTCGTCGAGGCCGGGCCGGTGCGACGCGATGTGGTGCGCGAGTTCCTGAAGGATGTCGCGCTTGGTCCGGCCCTTCAGCTGCGGGATCACCATGTCCCGCCGTATCAAGTCGATAATCTTCATCGAGCGCTCGGGCGGCAGACTAGCAAAAAAGCCCGTTCGCGGGGAGCGGCCGGCGCCGGCTGCGGCGCGAACCGTGAGGTCGCCCGCCGGCTCGCGAACGCGCGGGGCGTCGACGCCCGCGATGCGCTCGGCGCGGCCCGTGGGCGGCAACCGCGACAGCCAGCGACACCCGGTGGCCACCGCGCGCGTCCGGACGGCGACGGTCGCCGGGGGACCGCGGGCCGCCGGGCCAGGTTTCGACGCAGTCCCGCGCGCCGGCGAGCCGGCGCCACGGCGTCACGCCGTCGCCGCTTCCGTTTCGATCAGGCCGTAGCTGTCGTCGTCGCGCCGGTAGACGACGTTGACCTGCCCGGTATCCGCGTTGCGAAACACGAGGAACTGCAGGTCCGCGAGGTTCAATTGCATGATGGCCTCGTCGACCGTGAGCGGATGCGCGACGAACTTGTCGCGCTTGACGACCCGCGGCGCGGGCGGGGCCGGCTCGGGCGGTCGTGCATCTGGCGCGGGCGTCTCCTCGAGCACGGTATGAGCGTACGGCATCGGTGTCACGTCCGTGCGCGGCTTGTGATCGCGCAGCTTGTCCTTGTACCGGCGGACCTGCCGTTCGATCTTCGCCACCACCAGGTCGATCGACGAGTACATGTCCTCGGTGGCTTCGTGCCCCGCGATCTGCAACCCGTTGTGCAGCTGCAGATTCACGTCGACGCGGTGCTTGTAGCGCTCCGTGCTCATCACGACGTGGCACGAGATCGGATCAGGAAAGTACTTCTTGATCCGCTGCATCCGCTCCTTCGCGTAGTCCTTGAGAGCGTCGGTCGCCTCCATCTGGCGAAACGTCACGGAAAATTGCATCGAGTCCCCCAGCGATCGGGTCGCGGACGGCGACAGCCGGCCGACGACGGCGTCAGAACACCTGCTTGCGCTTGGACGAGCTCAGGATCCCCATCTGTTCTCGGTACTTGGCCACCGTCCGGCGCGCGATGTCGATGTTTTGCTCCTTGAGGAGCTGCACGATCTTCTGATCGGAATACGGGCGCTGCTTCGGCTCGTTGTCGATGATCTCCTTGATCTTCTGCTTGACCGCCTGCGATGCGAGGTCTTCGCCGTTGGTGCGGGAGATCCCAGAGTTGAAGAAAAACTTGAGTTCGAAGATGCCCTGCGGCGTATGCACGTACTTGTTGGTCGTCACGCGCGAAATCGTGGACTCGTGCATGCCGATGTCTTCGGCCACATCGCGCAAGATCAGCGGCTTGAGGTGCGCGATCCCCTTGTCGAAGAAGTCGCGCTGAAACTTGATGATCGACTCGGTGACCTTGATGATCGTCCGCTGCCGCTGCTGAATCGACCGGATGAGCCACTGCGCGGACCGCAACTTCTCCTGGATGTACTCCTTGGTGCCGTCGCCCTTTTCGAACGCCGCGCGGTAGAAGTTGCTGATCTTGAGCTTCGGCAGGCCGTCGTCGTTGGGCACGACGAAGTATTTGTCGCCGACCTTGTGGACGTAGACGTCCGGCGTGATGTACCGCGGCTCGTCCAGCGAGTACTGCCGCCCCGGCCGCGGATCGAACTCCATGATCACCTTCGCCGCCTCGTAGATCTCCTCGAGCGGAGCCTTCAGGTCGCGCGCGATCGCCTGGTAGTTCTTCTTTTCGAGGTTGCCGAGATGGTCCTTGATGATCTTGACGACCAGATCGTCGTCCTCACCGTAGTGGATCGCCTGGATGAGCATGCACTCGGCCAGGCTGCGCGCGCCGACGCCGATCGGATCGAACCCCTGAATCGTCTCGAGGACCTCCTCGGCGACCTCCTCGGATACGCCGGCCTCGGCAGCGATTTCGGACAGCGGCGGCTCCTTCAGGTAGCCATCGCTGTCGAGGTTGCCGAGGATCAGCATGCCCACCCGCATCCGGTCCTCGTCGAGTTCGGTCATCTTGAGTTGCCACGCCAGATGCTCGAACAAGGACTCGCCGCGGGTGAGGGTGGCCTCGTAGCCGGGTAGATCGTCGTTGTCCGGCCGGTACGACGGCATCGGCGGCGCCGTCGAGTAGCTCTCCAGGTAGCTTTCCCAGTCGATCTCGTTGACCGCGCTGTCGTCGGCCTTGACCTCCTTTTCCGCCTCGGCCGCCGGAACTTCGGTCACGGGAGTCTCGGTCGCGCCAGCCTGCTCGACCTTGGCGGCGACGTCCGCGTCATCGCCCACCCGGCTCTCCTCCTTGGCCCCCACGCCGGTGAGTTCGACGTCGTCCTCCAGTACCGGGTTTTCGAGCATTTCCTCGCGGACGAGGTCCACGAGTTCCATCCGAGACAGCTGCAGCAGCTTGATGGCCTGCTGGAGCTGAGGCGTCATGACAAGCTGCTGGGACAGCTTGAGGTCAATCCTCATTTCCATGGCCATATGACTGAATCTCCTCGCTTTCTCGGCCGGCGGAGCCGCGTTTGGCGTCCATGATAGCGGTTGGCACCGCATTTGTACAGGCTTGACAAACGCGATGGCACCAGTATTGCAAGAACACCCTTGACACGGCCGGCCGAGTTGTGCGTCGCCCGCCGCGGGCCGGCGCGGCTGCAAACGGACCCGCACGTGCTCGCGCGTCACCGCCCGCGCCGACTCGGCACGCGCTCGCGCGTCACCGCCCGCGCCGACTCGGCACGCGCTCGCGCGGCCGTCCGGCGCGATGGTCCCGCACCACGGGCCCCGCTTTCACCCACGGGCCTGGAACCCACGTGGTGCGCCCGTCCGCGCCGCGGGTCCAATACCCGGGCTTCCATACGTGCCCGGCCCGCGCACGAACCCAGCGGCCCGGAACCCACACGTACCGGCCGCCGCGCCACGCCCAGTGGCCGCGCAGCCACACGTAGCCCGGCCGCGCGCGCACCCACCGGCCCGGAACCCACACCCACCGCCCCGCCTGCACGACCCAGTACCCCTGGATGTAGACGTAGCCCGGCCGCGCCGGCAGCCAGTAGCCGGGCCGCCATACCCACTGCCCGTCCACCCACTCCCAGTGGCCCTCGACCCACACGTAGCCGTCGCGCGCTACCCAGTAGACGGCATCGTCCGGCGGCGGCGGCGGGCCGATCGAGACGCCGACCGAAGCGCTCGACACGGTCGCCCCGCCGCACCCGGTCACCGCGGCGCCGGCGAGCGCGACCGCCAGGACCATCCCCAAGATCGTCCAGCGATGCGACGTCCTCATGGCGTACCTCCGTCTGCGCGACAACGTAATCACCGGCGGACGGCGCGCCACTCCGCAGGCCGCGCACGCGCGATAGCCCGTGCCCGGCCGCGACTCGACGCCGCTACCGGTCGGACGGTCGATCGGCCGCGCCAGCCCCGGCCCCGGCGCGCGCATCGCGGTGAGCCACCACGGCGGCGACGAAGGCGTCGAACAGCGGCGCCGGTCGCTGCGGACGCGACTTGAACTCGGGGTGGAACTGGCAGGCGACGAAATACGGGTGGTCCGGCAGCTCGATCATCTCGACCAGCCGCCCGTCCGGGGATAGCCCGGAGAACACCAAGCCGGCCCGCTCGAGCGCGTCTCGGTAGTTGTTGTTGACCTCCCAGCGGTGGCGGTGGCGCTCCGAAATCTCGCGCGTCCCGTAGGCCGCGTGCGCGCGCGTGCCGGGCTCGAGCACGCAGGGGTACGCCCCGAGGCGCATCGTCGCTCCCTTGTCGGTCACGCCCCGCTGGTCCGGCATGAGGTCGACCACCGGGTGCGGCGTGCTGTCGGTCAGCTCCGTCGAGTTCGCGCCGGCCAGCCCGCACACGTGGCGGGCGAACTCGACGACCGCCATCTGCAGGCCGAGGCAGATGCCGAAAAACGGCACGCTGCGCTCCCGCGCGAACCGGACGGCTTCGATCTTGCCTTCGGTCCCGCGCGCGCCGAATCCGGGCGCGACCAACACGCCGTCGACGTGCGACAGCAGCGCGTCGGCGCCCCGTTGTTCGATCTCCTCCGAGTCGATATGTTGCACACGCACCTTGACGCGGTGCTTGAAGCCGGCGTGCGCCAGCGCCTCGTTGAGGCTCTTATACGACTCGACGAGTTGAACGTACTTGCCGACGAACCCGATCGTCACCTCGCTCTGCGGATTCAGCGCCCGGTCGACCACGTCCTGCCACGCGTCCAGTCGCGTCGATCGCGACCAGATGTTGAGGCGGTCGCACAGCTTCTGGTCCAACCCCTGCTCGGCGAACACGATCGGAAGCTGGTAGATGGTCGCGACATCGACCGACTGAAACACCGCGTCCGGATCGACGTTGCAGAACATCGCGATCTTGCGAAGGATGCCGTCGTCGAGCACGTGTTCGCTGCGGCACACCAGCACGTCCGCGTCGATCCCGATCTCGCGCAGCTTCTGCACCGAGTGCTGCGTCGGCTTCGTCTTGAGTTCGCCGGCCGCCGCAATGTACGGCACGAGCGTGACGTGGACGGATACGGCGTTTTCGTGGCCGAGCTCGAACTTGAGCTGGCGTACCGCCTCGAGAAACGGCAGCGACTCGATGTCGCCGACGGTGCCGCCGACCTCGACGATGAGCAGGTCGAGCCCCTCGGCACACTGGCGAACGCGGCGCTTGATCTCGTCGGTGATGTGCGGAATGACCTGCACGGTCGCGCCGAGGTACTCGCCGCGGCGCTCCTTGGAGATCACCGTGTCGTACACTTGGCCGGTGGTGACGTTGTTGAGCTTCGACATCGGCGTCGACACGAACCGCTCGTAGTGGCCGAGGTCGAGGTCGGTTTCCGCGCCGTCGTCGGTGACGAACACCTCGCCGTGCTGGAACGGGTTCATCGTGCCCGGGTCCACGTTGATGTACGGGTCGAGCTTCATGTTGGCGACGCGCAGGCCGCGGTTTTCCATCAGCGCCCCGATGGTCGCGCTCACGAGGCCCTTGCCGAGGGAAGACACGACGCCACCGGTGACGAAGACGAATTTCGTGGGCTTGGCCATTTTCCCGTGATTCCAGCTAGTTACGCATTTTTCGCAATCGAGCCATGCTAATGGCGGGCCGCCGCCCCGTCAACCGCAAACTCGCCGGCGGTCGGCCCGCCGGCGCACGCCGTCGGCTTCGGTCCCGCCGCGGCTCGCCCCGTCATCGGGCCGTTCTTCGCACGCGGCTGTGACATGCGCCCGCCCGGCCGCCGGCCGCCGGCACCGCGCAGGCCGCGACAGCCGCCCGCGCCCGCGGCGCGTTCACGCGACCTGGCGCTGCTCGGCCTCGCGCGCCATCTCCCACAGCGTCTTGTTGTACGCGGAGACCTCGACCGCGCGCGGATCGTCCTGTCGCCAGATGTGGATGGCGTCGTACGGACAGTCGAGTTCGCACACCGTGCAGCCGGTGCACTTCTTCATCTCGATGACGGCGACGGTGGCCGCGATGCCGCCGTTGCCGCGCACGGCCGGCGGCGCCGGCTCCATCGTGATGCAGTCGAACGGGCAGCTGTTCGCGCAGTACACGCAACCGGTGCACTTTTCGAGTTCGACGTACGCCTTGGGCCGCTGGTTGGCCTTGAGCTGCTCGCACAACCGCCCGTACGTGTCGAGGATCGATGCGTCCGGGCACACCACGCCGCACGCGCCGCAGTCGATGCACAGCTCGGGGTCGATGTAGTACATGTCCTTCTTGACCCCGTGGATCGCGCGGGTCGGACAGCGCCGCTCGCAGGCGCTACAGCCCGTGCATGCATCGATGATGGTGTACGGCATCGCGGTACGTATAGCTTGACACAGGTGGGCGGTCAAACCCAGGCCGGCCCCCTGGGCGCGCGAAACGACGCGCAACCAACCGATATCACTCGACGGTGAGTCGGCGTCAGGGCCACCGCGACCCGGCGAGCCGCCACGCCGGGATCGCGCCCGCCGCCGGGCGGCCATCCCCCGGAATCGCCCGCGACGCCACGCCGTGGGCCGGGTGCGCGTCGATCGCCGCGGCCGCGAGCGCCACGTCGAGCAGCGGGCCGTCCGCCGCGGTCGGCCCGCACAGCGCCTCCGCCTCGCGATCGATGAAGCCCGTGTCGTAGCGACCGGCGACGAACTCGGGGTGGCGGACGCACCGCCGGTGGAACGCCAGATTCGTGTCGATGCCGCCGACCGCGTACTCGTCCAGCGCGCGGCGCATGCGCGCGACCGCCTCGGCCCGATCGCGCCCCCACACGATCAGCTTGGAAATCATCGGATCGTAGTGCGCGGTGATCTCGCTGCCCTCGTAGACTCCCGCGTCGTTCCGCACGTAGGGGCCGGACGGCACGCGCAGCCGCGTGATCGTGCCCGGCGACGGCAGGAACCGCCGCGGATCCTCGGCGTAGATACGGCACTCGATCGCGGCGCCGCGGCGCGCGGCGTCGATCTCGGCCTGCGCCATCGGCAGCCGCCCGCCGGCGGCGACGTCGAGCTGCCACGCGACGAGGTCCACTCCGTAGAGCAGTTCGGTCACCGGATGTTCGACCTGCAACCGCGTGTTCATCTCGAGGAAGTAGAACGAGCCGTCGGCCGCGAGCAGGAATTCGACGGTGCCGGCGCCGACGTAGTTCACGGCGCGCGCGGCGCGCACCGCCACGTCGCCCATGCGCGCCCGCAGGCCGGCGTCGACCGCGGGCGACGGCGCCTCCTCGATCACCTTCTGATGGCGCCGCTGGATCGAACAGTCGCGCTCCCCGAGATGGACGACGTTGCCGTGGTCGTCGGCGAATACCTGGATCTCGACGTGGCGCGGCCGCTCGATCGCCTTTTCGATGTACACCGCCTCGTCCCCGAACGCGGCCACCGCCTCGCGGCGCGCGCCGTCGAACGCCGCGGCGAACGCCGTTTCGTCCGCCACGAGCCGCATGCCCTTGCCGCCGCCGCCGGCCGACGCCTTCAGCAGCACGGGAAAGCCGATGGCGCGCGCCGCCTCGAGCGCCGCCTCCGTCGACGGGAACCCGCGCCCGTCCGGGCCGTTGTCGCCGGGGACGACCGGCACGCCGGCCGCCGCCATCGCCGCGCGCGCTGCGGTCTTGCTGCCCATGGCGCGGATCGCCGCCGCCGGCGGCCCGACGAACGTGACGCCGGCGCGCGCGCACGCGTCGGCAAACTCCGCGTTTTCCGACAAGAACCCGTAGCCGGGATGCACCGCGTCGGCGCCGGTGTCGCGGCACGCGCGCAGGATGCGGTCGATGTCGAGATAGCTCTGGGCCGCCGGCGGCGGCCCGACGCACACCGCGCGGTCTGCCATCAGCACGTGCGGTGCGAGCCGGTCCGCCTCGCTGAAGACGGCCACCGTCTCGAGGCCGCGCTCGCGGCACGTGCGCATGACGCGCACCGCGATCTCGCCCCGGTTCGCGACGAGCACTCGGCGAAACGACGACATGGGGCGGACTGTACACCACCGCCAGCGCCCGGCGATCCGCGCTATGCTCGCGCGCGATGGCGGTCGTGCTCAGCTACCGGGTCGCCGAAGCGGGGTCGAAGGTGTACGTGCTCGCGCGGGTCGCGATCGGGGGGGACGACGGCACGGGCGGCGCCGACCGAACGCCGGTCAACCTCGCGCTGGTGGTGGACCAGTCGTCGTCGATGCGCGGGCCGCGGTTCGCCCAGGCGGTGCGCGCGGTGCGCGAGGTCGCCAGCCGACTCGACGCGCGCGACCGCCTGGCGCTCGTGCTGTTCGACGGCACCGCGCGCGTCGCGTTCGGGCCGGCGCCGCTGTCCGACGACCGGCGCGCCGAGCTGGCGGAGCTGCTCGACGCCGCGCGCACGGGGATCGGCACGAACCTGGCCGCCGGCTGGAAGAAGGGCGTCGAGGCGGTCGCGTCGGGATTCGTCCGCGGCGCGATCGCGCGCGTCGTGTTGCTCACCGACGGGCAGCCGTCGGTCGGCATCACTGACGCGAGCCGCCTCGCAGAGCTGGCCGAGGCAGAGGCGGCGCGCGGCGTGACCACGACCTGCATGGGCATCGGCGAGACGTTCGACGACGAACTGCTCGGCGAGATCGCGCGGCGCGGCGGCGGCGGGTTCTACTTCCTCGAGCGCCCCGAGTCGATCCCGGCCGCGTTCGGCAGCGAACTCGCGGGCGTCTTCGCCATCGGCGCGCGGCAGGCGGAGCTGAAGCTGGTGCCCGACGAGGACGTCGTGTCGGTCGAGGTACTCCACCGGCTGCCCGCGCGCCCCGCGGGCGACGGACTCGTCGTCCACCTCGGCGACGTCGCCGGCGGGCCGCCGCGCCAGGTGCTGTTCTGCGTGCACCGCGAGCCGGGCACCGCGTCGCGGCGCGTCGGCACGCTCGCGCTCACCTGCCGCAACGCCGACGGCTCGCCCGGCGACGGCCATATCCTCGGCGTGGAACTGCCGCCCGTGCCGCTGCACGAGGACGCGGCCGCGGTCATCCTCGAGCGCCTGCGGCTCGTCGTCGCGTCCGCGGTCGACGAGGCGTGGGCGCGCCGCGGCCATCGCGACCGCCGGGCGGCCGACGGCGCGCTCGCCCGCGCGCGCCGCGAGGTGGCGGACGCGCGCGCCGCGCACCGCCTCGACCCGGCCGCGGTCGACGAGTTGCTGGACGACATCGCGCGAGCCGAACGCGCGCTCGCCGGCGGCGCGGCGGAGCGCGAGCGCGCGCGGCGTGGCCTGCGAGAACGCAGCCAGCTCACCCTGCTCGGTCACTCGAGCGTGCGGCCTCTGCCGGAGGCCGACGACGACACCGGCGCCGAGTGACGTGCCGCACGCCGCCCCGCGAGCGCGCGCTTGACCCGGTCGAAAACCGCTTCACACTGATCGAGTGGACTACCGGCGCTTCGAGCGCGAGTTCCTGCGGCTCGCATTCACCACCCCCATCGAGCTGTCCCCGGCGTCGGTAGCGTTCTACACGGGCGTGTCGGTGCGCGAGGCGGAACAGCACATGCAGCGCCTCGTCGACCTCGGCGTGCTCGAGGTCGCCAGCGACGACGACGGTCACATCAAGTACCGCATGCCCGACCGGCCGCCGTCGCCGGTCGGCGCCCCCGGCGCACCGCCGCCCTACCCGGCCCCGCCTCCTCACGCGCCGCCTCGCGCGATCGTCGTGCGCGGCGGCCGCGGGCTCGCGCCGAGTCCGGTGACGCCCGGTCAAGCGACCGCCGCCATGTTCCTCAACGCGATGGTCTGCCCGGGGATTGGCAGCCTGGTCGCCGGCCGCACGCGGGCGGGCATCGGCCAGCTCGCGCTGTTCGCGCTCGGCGTGCCGCTCATCGTCGTGGCGATCGGCCTGCCGATGATCGTCGCGGCGTGGACGTGGGGCGTCGCGACCGGCGCGCAGCTCATCGCCGAAGCCAACGGCGGCTGACGCCGGCGGCGGGCGTCACCGCGCGGCCGCGGCGGGCCAGCCGAGCTTGCGCGGGTCGCTCGCCGCCTCGCGCGTTCCGTCCGGGCGCACCACGATTAGTTGTACCGCCGACGAGTTGCGCCAGCCGGCGTCGACGCGGTGGCCGCGCAGCCGCAGCAGGGTCACCACGTCGCGAGGCACCTCGGCCTCGACGCGCAGGACGTCGGGTTTCCACTGGTGGTGGATGCGCGGCGCCGCCACGGCTTCCGCCGCGTCCATCCCGTAGACGAACACGTTGAGCAGCACCTGCACGACGTTGGAGATGATGCGCGGGCCGCCCGAGCCACCCGCGCACGCGATCACCCGGTCGCCGTCGAACACCAGCGTCGGCGACATCGAGGACAGCGGACGCTTGCCGCCGCCGACGAGATTGGCGTCGCTCTGCACCAAGCCGAATGCGTTGGGCACACCCGACCGCAGCGAGAAGTCGTCGATTTCGTTGTTGAGGATGACACCGGATCGCGCGCCGACGACCCCCGAACCGAACTCGAGGTTGATCGTCGTGGTCAACGAAACTGCGTTGCCGTCGGCGTCGATCACGCAAAGATGGCTGGTGCCGGCGTCGCCGGCCGGCGCGCCGGCCCCGCCGAGTCCGGGATCGCCGTAGCGATCGATGTCGTCCACCGACAGCGGGTTGATGCGACGGGCGAGCTGCCGCAGTCGGTCGCGATCGAGAAATCGCTCCGGCGACACGAGCGCGGCGCCCGCGTCGCCGAGCAGGCGGGCGCGGTCGGCGAACGCATGTTTGAGCGCCTCCGCGGTCAAGTGCAGCGCCGCCGACGAACCGGCGCCGAGCTGAGCCAAATCCCAGCCGCCCGCCTCGAGGATGCCGAGAGCCGCGAGCGCCGTGAGTCCGCCCGACGACGGCAGCGGCATCGCTGCGATCCGCAGACCGCGCCACGTGCCCCACAACGGCTGCGGCTCGCGTACGCGGTAGCCGGCGAGGTCCGCGAGCGTCATCACGCCGCCGCGTCGCACCACCGCGGCGACGAGATCGCGCGCCACCCACCCGGCGTAGAACCCGCGCGCGCCGCGCCGCGCGATCGCGTCGAGCGTGCGCGCCAGGCGCGGCCGGCGCACGACGGCGCCCGGCTCGACCCGCGCGAGCTGCGCGCGCAACGACGCGTCCACCTCCTGCCGATCGCGCCACGCGGCCGCCTGCGCCGCGAAAAACGGGTCGGCGCGGAACCCGCGTCGCGCCAGCGCGATCGCCGGCGCGACGGCGCGCCGAAACGGCAGGCGCCCGTGACGGCGGGAGATCGCCTCGAGGCCGGCCACTTCTCCCGGCACGGCGACCGCCAGCCCGCCGGCGCGCGACAGCGACGGATCGACCTCGCCCCCGGGCGCGAACGCATCCGGCGTGAGCGCCGCCGGCGCCTGCTCGCGGAAGTCGTATGCGAACACGGTCCGCCGGCGCGCGTCGTAGACCAGCGCGAACCCGCCGCCGCCGATGCCCGACGACGCCGGCCGGACCACGCCGAGCGCCAGCGCGGTCGCCACCGCGGCGTCGGCCGCGTTGCCGCCGGCCGCCAGCACGCGCGCGCCCACTCGCGCGGCCTCGGGGTGGTCTGCGGCGACGACGCCGCCGCGTGTGCGCACCGGCGGATGAGAGCGTGCCGTCGCGATCGATGCCGCGCCCCAGACCGCGACGGCCGCGAGGGCCCATGTGGCGCGGTGTAGGTGCGGACGCGCGTGGCGACCCGAGCGATTTGCAAATGGGCGCGTCCTGCTCATACACTTAAACACACTTCGAATCTCGCCGGTTTGCAATGGGGTGACGGCGAGAGGAGCGCTACGTGTCGAACACAGGAACGCGCCAGGCGAAACGCACGCCGGTCACGCTCAAGATCAAATTCAAGAGCGAGACCTTGGATCAATTCATCGAGCGGTACTCGGTCGATGTCAGCCACGGCGGGATCTTCATCCGCACGCGCGACCCGCTGCCGGTGGGCACGACGCTGAAATTCGAGTTCCAGCTCAAGGACGCGTCCCCGCTGATCCGCGGCGAGGGTACCGTCGTGTGGACGCGCGAACACGACCCGTCGCGCGCGGGCGTCGCGCCCGGCATGGGCGTCCGCTTCGATCGGTTGCCGCCCGACAGCCAGGCGGTGCTCGACCAGATTCTCACGCAGAAGGCGGCGGCGTCCGGCGGTCGCGCGCGCCGGCCGTCCGACGGTGAGAAGTTCGGCGACGCCCCCACCCGCGTGGCGCCTTCGCCGCTCGTGCAGGACCTGCAATCGGCCGCCGCGAAGGACGCGCCCGCCGGCGGCGCGCGCATCATGGGCCTGGCTCCGCCGGCAGGCGGCTTCGGCGAGGGCGAGCGCACCGACGCGACCCCGCTGCCGACGCCGATGCCGTTCCACAGCGACGCCGACGACTTCCCGGACGAGGCGTTCGAGGAAAAGACGCGGGTCGCGTCCCTGGACCCGAAACTGCTCGCGCAAGCGGCGCGGGACGAAGCCGGAGACGACGCCGATCCGTTCTCGACGCCGTCCGATCGCGTGCCCGCGGCCGACGTGGCGCGCGCCGAGGTCGAACAGCAGCGAGCGCGCGCCGAGGCCGAGCGCAAACAGGCGGCGGAAGACGAGCTGGCGAAAAAGCGGGAGGAGAAGGCCCGCGCCGAGCGTGAACGCGCAGCTGAACTCGAGCGCGAGGCCGAGCGCCGGGCGAAGGAGAAGGCGGAGCGCGAACAGGCGGAGGCGAAAGCGAAGGCCGAGGGCGCGAAGGCCGAGGGCGCGAAGGCCGAGGGCGCGAAGGCCGAGGGCGCGAAGGCCGAGGGCGCGAAGGCCGAGTCGCGGGCGGCGACGGCCACCGTCGATACGGCGCCGCCAGCCAGGCGGTCGTCCGGGTCGATCGTCGCGCTGGCCGTCGTGGCCGTGGCCGTGCTCGCGGTCGGCGGCTACGTCGTGCTGAACTCCAATTCCACCGGCGCGGGCGGCGCGACCGACACGGGCCGGCGTGCCACCGCGGGCGCCGCGACGCGCCCGGACGCGCCGGCAGCCGGCGCACCGACTGCCGGCGCGCCGGTTACGGGCGGCCCGATCGTTGCGGGCACCACGGATCGCGCCGGCGACCAGGCGACCCCTGCGGTGGCCCCCGAGGTCGAGGTGGACGCCGCACCGCCGGCGGAGACCGTCGCCGTCACCCTGTCGGTCCAGCCCAAAGGCGCGACGGTCGAGTTGGTCGACGACGGCCAGCGCGGCCCGACGTTTCCGGCGCTCGAAAAGGGCCGCACGTATCGCGCGCGCGTGTCGCTGCCCGGCTACGCGGAGCAGACCATCGAATTCGTCGCCGGTGAGCCACCGCCGAAGATTGCGCTTGCGCCGTTGCCGCGCGCACTGCGCGTGACGACCGTGCCGCCGGGCGCGACGGTGTTCGTCAACGGCAAAAAGCACCCGGAGCCGACCCCGACCGTCGTACCGCTAACCGGCGGGCTGGCGCGCGCCAAGACGCTGCGAATCAGCGTCCGCAAGGCGGGGTACGTCGCGGGCAAGGCGATCGTACGCACCGACCAGGTGGTCTGGCGCCCGCGAGACGGTTCGATCGAGCACGAGCTGTCCATCGAACTGCAAGAACGCCCGGTAGTCGCTGCGGACCGCGGCGGCGCCAAGCCCGCCGGCGGCGGCGCCAAGCCCGACACCGGCGGCGGCGCCAAGCCCGCCGGCGGCGGCGCCAAGCCCGACACCGGCGGCGGCGCCAAGCCCGCCGGCGACGGCGCCAAGCCCGACACCGGCGGCGCCAAGCCCGACACCGGCGACGGCGCCAAGCCCGACACCGGCGACGGCGCCAAGCCCGACACCGGCGACGCCAAGCCCGACACCGGCGGCGGCGCCAAGCCCGACACCGGCGACAAACGCCCGGTCGACGAGGGCCCGAAGCCCGATTGGATGAAGTAGGCGTACCGCGGGCGGCGGCCGCCGACCGCCCGCCGTGGCGTCGCCGCGGCTGGTCTACAATCGGTCGACATGGGTGCCCTGCAGGTGCGCGCGAGCGGCGTGTGGGCCCGCAAGCAGTGGATCGCGGAGCATCACGGCGAGGCCGGCTACGACGTGCTCGCACGCGAGCTGTCGCCGGCGGGCCGGCTGCTGTTGCGGGAACCCATCGATCCCAAACAGTGGATCAACTACCTCTTGTTCATCGAGGTCGTCATCGCGATGGATCGCGTGTTCGGCGCGGGCGACGGGACACTCGCCATCGAACTCGGACGCGACAGCGCCCACCGGAACACGAGCACCGTGCTCAAGCCGTTCATCCGGCTCGGCTCCGTCGGGTGGGTGCTGCGGCGCGCGTCCAAAGTGTGGCGCGAGCACTTCAGCGAGGGGGCGTTCGAGGTGCGCTTCGACGAGCCCGCGCGCACCGCGGAGGGCGAGATCGTCGACTTCCCGTACCCGCACATCGTCCACACCTACACCGTGCTCGGGTTTGCGATCGGCTGTGTCGAGCTTTCGGGAGCGTCCGACGTAACCGGTCAGGTCGCGTCCTGCCGGTCGCGCGGGGCCGACCGCACGCTCCTCCGAGTGCGGTGGGCGTAACCCGGCTGCGCGCAGCGGGCGTCAGTCGCGAATCTGCTCGGCGAGGTAGGCTTCGAGCCCGACCTGGTCGATCAGGTTGAGCTGCGCTTCGAGCCAGTCGGCGTGCTCCTCCTCGTCGACGAGCACGTCGTCGAGCAGGTCGCGCGTACCGTGGTCGCCCTCGGCGACGCACGCTGCGATCGCGTGGTTGAGCCGATCGATGGCGACGCGCTCGACTTCGAGGTCGAGTTCGAATTGCTCCTTGACCGTCTGGCCGACGCGCACGTTGCCGAGACGCTGTAGATTGGGCACGCCCTCGAGGTACAGGATGCGCGCGACGATCTGGTCGGCGTGCTTCATCTCGTCGATCGCCTCGGCGCGGATCTTGTGCCACAGGCGCTCGTATCCCCAGTTTTCGCACATGCGCGCGTGAACCCAGTACTGGTTGACGGCCGTGAGTTCGGCGGTGAGGACGTCGTTGAGCAGCTCGATCACGCGTTCGGATCCCTTCATGGCGGGGCGACGGTAGCACAGGCCGGCCGCGGGGCACACCTGCCGGCGCGGTGCGGGGACCGACCGGCGAGCGCCACGTCCGCCGCGATTCCGCGACCGTGCGTCGCCCGCCGGCGCCAGGCCCGGCCGCGGCAGCCGGCGCGGAGGTTGACAGCCATCGCCGACAGCGCTAGGTTGGCTTTGAAAACTATTTTCAAAATCGGTGTTCGTCATGCGCCTTCCCCTCCACGCCCTCGCCCTCGCAGCGGCCGCCGCGTGCGCCGCGACCGCTCCCGAAGGCGCCACCACCCCGGACGTCGCCGAACGCGTCCGCCGCGTCGCCGCCATCCTCGACTATGTCGCCGCCGACTACGGCGGCGCCGTGGTCGATGGCCGTATCGCCGAGCCGGCCGAGTACGCCGAGCAGCTCGAGTTCCTCGACGACGCCGGCGCTCTGGCCGCCGCGCTGCCGCCCCCTCCGCGTTCGCGGTATGCCGTCGCCACCGACCTGGCGCGCGTTCGCGCCGAGGTCACCGCACGCGCGCCGGCCGACGAGGTGGCCGCCGTCGCGCGCGCCGCGCGCACCGCGCTGCTCGATGCATACGGGATCGTGCTGGCGCCCACCGCGCCGCCATCGCTCGACCGCGGCCGCCAGCTCTACGCGGACAACTGCGTCGCGTGCCACGGCCCGACCGGAGGCGGCGACGGTCCCCGCGCGCACGAGCTCAATCCGCCGCCCCGCAGCTTCCGCGACCCGGAGGTGATGGCGGACCTGTCGCCGGCCCGCGCGTTCAACGCGCTCACCGACGGCATCCCCGACACCGGCATGGCGTCGTTCGGGCTGCTGCCGGCCGCCGACCGGTGGAGCCTCGCGTATTACGTGTTCACCCTGCGGCACGATCCGAGCCGCACGTCGCGAGGCGCCGAGGCGTTCGCGCGCGCCGACGGCGCGGTGGTCGCCACCGCGACGCGGCTGGCCGGCGCGACCGACGGCGAGCTGCTCGACGCGTTCGCGCGCGCGGGGCTGTCCGAGCCGGACCGCGCCGACGCGCTCGCGTACGTGCGCGCCGTCGCCGCCTATCAGTCGACCGGCGCGCCGATGGACCCGGTCCGCCAGCGCGTGCGATCGGCCGTCGGGGCGTACGCGGCCGGCGAGCCGGCGCGCGCCCTGTCCGAACTCAGCGCCGCGTACCTCGACGCCTTCGAGCCGCACGAGGCGGCGCTGTCCGCGCGCGACCCCGACGCCGTAACGGCGGTCGAGAGCGCGTTCTTGGCCCTGCGCGGCGCGATCGAGCGCCGCGCACCGCTGGCGGACGTCGAGCAGCTCGCGCTGCGGCTCGGCGTTCGGCTCGACGCCGCCGAGGACGCGCTCGCCGGCCGCGGCGGCGGCATGGCGTTCGCCAGCGCGCTGGCGATCCTGCTGCGCGAGGGGCTCGAGGGCGCGCTGCTCGTGCTGCTGTTGCTCGGCTGGGCGCGGCGCGCCGGCGCGGGGGAGCGCGACGCGCGCGCGGTGCACGCCGGCTGGCTCGGCGCCGTCGCTCTCGGAGCGGCCACCTGGTTCGCCGCCGGATCGCTCATCGCGCGGCTCGGCGGCGCGCACCGCGAGCTCATCGAGGGCGTCGTGGCGTTGCTCGCGGCCGGCGTGCTGCTCATGGCGAGCCACTTCGTGCTCGCGCGCCTCGACGCCAGGCGGCGAGTCGCCGCGCTGCGCGCGCGACTGGACGCCGCGACGTCGACGAGCCGCCGCCGATGGGTGCTCGCGTCGCTCGCGTTCATCGCGGTCTACCGCGAGGCGTTCGAGGTCGTGCTGTTCCTGCAGGCGCTGATGCTCGACGCGCGCGCGTCGGGCGCAGCGGTCGCCGGCGGCGCTGCCGTCGCGCTCGTCGCGCTCGTCGGGCTCGTCGCAGCCATGCGCAAACTCGGCGACCGGCTCAAGCCCGGCCCGCTGCTCACCGCGGCCGGCGCGCTGTTGTGCGCGCTCGCGGTCGTGCTCGCCGGCAAGGGCGTGCGCTCGCTGCAGGAGGCCGGCGTCATCTCGATCGCGCCGCTGTCGCTGCCGAGATTCGACTGGATCGGCCTGTACCCCACGCTCCAGACCGTCGGAGCCCAGTTGGTCGCGCTCGTCGCGTTCGCCGCGATCGCGCTGTGGTCGGTGGCGCGGTCGCGCGCCCGCGCGGCGTAAGCTCGCTACCGTGCCGCAGCCGGGCGGAGCCCTCCCGCAATCAGGTAGCGAACCGCGCGATCGATGCCGTCGACAGTGAGCGGAAACATCGCGAACACCGCTGCGATCGTCTCGATGGTCGTGCGCCGCCAGTAGCGCTCCGGCTCCGGGTTGAGCCATACCGCTCTGCGGAAGTGGTGCTCGATGCGCCGCAACGAATCGATCCCGGAGGTCGGGTTGTAGCGGAAATAGTACAGCGCGCCGCCCGGGTCCATCAGCTCCGCCGGATGCATCAACGCGTCGCCCACGACGACGAGTTTCTCGTCGCGCCCGTGGTGGCCCAGCAGGTCGTCGACGGACACCTCGCGGCGGAACGAGGCGTCCTCGTACACCGCGTCGTAGACGCAGTTGTGAAAGTAGTAGTGGCGAAACTGGGCGAACCGCCCGGCGCGCGACGCCGCGGTGAACAAGCGCTCGACCAGGTGCGCGTGCGGATCCATCGAGCCGCCGACGTCCATCAACAGCACCAGCTTGACCCGGTTGCGCTTGGGCGGCCGGAACACGAGTTCCAGGTCACCGGCGTTGCGGCACGTCTCGTCGACGGTGGCGTCGATGTCGAGTTCGTCGTCGGCGCCCTCGCGCCCGAGCGTGCGCAGCCGCCGCAGCGCGAGATCGATCTGCCGGACGTCGAGCACGATGTCGCGGCGGTAGTCGCGAAACCGCCGCTCGTACGCGAGTTGCATCGCCGACCGGCCGCCCGCGCCGCTGTCGCGCACGCGAAGGCCGGTCGGGTGAGCGCCGCGATCGCCAAACGGCGACGTGCCGCCGGTGCCGATCCACCGATTGCCACCGTCGTGACGCTCGGTCTGTTCGCGCAGCCGGCGCTCGAACAGCTCCCGCAGGCCGGCGAGATCGAGCCGGTCGACCAGGCGCCGCTGCTCGGGCGTGAGCGCATCGAGCGCACGCGGATCGCGCAGCCACGCGAGCACCTGCTCCGTGACGGCCGCCGCGTCCAGCGCGAGACCGCCGAAGTACGCGGCAAATGCCAGATCGAACGCATCGTAGTGGGCGACATCCTTGACGCACAGCGTGCGCGCAAGTCGGTAGAAGCCGTCGACGGACGAGTCGTGCAACCCGAGCGCCAGCGCGCGCATCAGATCGCCCCACTCGTGGGCGGTGACCGGCACCTTGTGGCGTCGTAGCTCGAAGAAGAAATCGATCAGCACTTACGCCTCGCCATCGCGGGCCCAGCGCGCGCCGCCGCGGCTATGCGAGCCCGCGGCGAACGCCGCGGTCGCGAACGAGTTCGAGGTCCTGTTCGGTCTTGACCAGCGCGCCCAAAAACGGGATCCCGCCGCCGACCGACGACAGATCCACGCCGGCTCTGCGCAGCGCGCAGATCCAGTCGATCAGCTCGCTGGTGGACGGTTTCTTGCGCAGGCGCGGCACGTCGCGCAGCCCGTAGAACAGCTCCAGCGCCTGGTCGAGCACGCGCTGTTCGATGTCGGGGTGGTGGACGCGCACGATGTCGGCCATCAGCTCCGGCGACGGAAACTCGATGTAGTGGAACACGCAGCGGCGCAAGAATGCGTCGGGCAATTCTTTCTCGTTGTTAGATGTAATCACAACGAAAGGCCTGTGTCGGGCGCGGATGCGCTCCCCGGTCTCGGCGATATCGAACTGCATCCGGTCCAACTCGAGCAGCAGATCGTTGGGGAATTCGATGTCCGCCTTGTCGATCTCGTCGATCAGCAACACGACGCGTTCGTCGCTCGCGAGCGCCCGACCGAGCGGCCCGAGTTTGATGTAGCGCGATATGTCGCTCACGTCGCCGTCCCCAAACCGCGAGTCGTGCAATCGCTGCACCGTGTCGTAGACGTACAGCCCATCTTGCGCCTTCGTCGTGGACTTGACGTGCCAACTGATGAGCGGCATGCCCAACGCCTCCGCAACGCTCTCGGCCAGCAGCGTCTTGCCGGTGCCCGGCTCGCCGCGCACCAGCAGCGGCCGTTCGAGTGCGAGCGCCGTATTGACCGCGGCGCGCAGGTCCTCGGACGCGATGTAGCGATCGGTGCCGGTAAACTGCTCGAAGGACATCCCCCCACTGTAGCCCATCGCGACCGCGGTGTTGGCATCGGCTCCGGCGGGGATCGCTCCGCGCCAGCGGCGCCGGATCGGCCTCCCGCTCGATTCAGCGTTGCGGCGCCGGCCTGTGCGGTCGCCGGCCGAACGAGCGCGCCGGGGCGCGGGCGCAACCGACTGCGCAACCCGGCGTCAGTCCCCCACCGCGGGGGTGCGTTCCGTCCCGCTGCTGCGCGCGGCGGCCGCCCGCGCCGGCGCGGCGCGCGCGGTCGCCGCACCGGGGGCGCACGGCGGCCGGTGGCGCCGGCGCGCCGCCCGCCCGCGCCGCGCCGGGGCGCACCGCGGCGTCGGCCGGTGGCGCCCTTGCGCGTTTGCGGCGGTCCCTCCACGCGACACACCGTGCGCGACACACCGTGCGCGACGCACGCGACCCTGCGGGCCGACGCGCGCCGCTTTTATTGCAATTGCAACGCAGGACGCCCCGCGATGGACACGGCGGCGGACAGCGACCCGCGGGACGGAACGCCGCGGTCGTCCCCGGACAACCTCGCGGCTCGATCCGGGGCCCGAGGCCGTCGTCCGCCGCCCCCGATGCACGCCGGCGGCCGCCCCGCGTGGAGGTCGCCTGGCGGGGCGCGCGGCGCGGCAGGCCGCGACGGCAGCGCGGGTCGAGCGCGAGGCGCGCGCCGGCTCCCGTCCGCCGGCCGCGCCAGGTTCCCGCACGCGCAAAGACGCGCGCGCCCCGGTGGGGCCCGGCACCACGACGCCGACAGGTGCCCCGCACGTGCAAAGACGCGCGTCCGGGCGGCGTGGGAATGCGACCGCCGCGCCCGGTACAATGTTTCTTTTTTGATCCGAATTAGTTAAATTATGTATTATTGTTTCCTATCTCGAACAGCTCGCGACGCTCGTCGCCGTCGTCGACGCGCGCGGCGTGACCGCCGCCGCGCGCCGGCTCGGCGTCGCCAAGTCGACCGTGTCGAAACATCTGGCGGCGCTGGAGGACCGGCTGGGCGCGCAGCTCGTCGACCGCAGCACCCGCCGAGTCACGCCGACGCCGGCGGGGCGCGCGGTCTACGAAGCCGCCGCGCGGGCGATCGCGCTGGCGCGCGAAGCCGAGCGCCGAGCCGCCCTGGATCTGGAGGAGCCGGTCGCCGGGCGGCTGCGGGTGGCCGCCCCCGCGTCGTTCGGCCGCGCGGTCGTGGCGGACGCGGTCGGGGACCTGCTCGCCTTCCACCCGGACGTCGCGGTCGAGGTCGACTGGATCGATCGGCCGGTCGACCCGATCGCGGAGGGCTACGACGTGGCGATTCGAGTCGGCCGGTCGCCGCGTCCGCCGCTCGCCGGCCTGCGGCTCGCTCCCGTTCGGCTGTCGGCCGTCGCGTCGCCGGCGTATCTCGACGCGCACGGCCGCCCGCGCACGCCAGCCGATCTCGGCGCGCACGCGCTGTTGTGCCAGCCGGCGCACGCGCGCGCGTGGCCGTTCGTCGGCCCGGACGGGGCGTACTCGGTCCGCGTCCGGCCACGCCTGTGCGCCAGCGACGCCGACGTGGTCGTCACCGCCGCCGTCGATGGACTCGGCGTGGCGCTCGTGCCCGACTTCGCGGCCGCCCGCGACCTGGCGGCCGGTCGCCTCGAGTCGGTGCTGAGCGACGCATGCGCGCCGCTCGGCTCGGCGTGGGCCGTGCGGCCCGAGCGGCGGCCGCTGTCGCCCGCCGCCGCGGCGTTTCTCGAGCTGGTCCGCAACGCAGTCACCGCGTCGCGCTAGGAGCTATGCGGGTCGGATCAGCGCAAGACCGGATCATCGCGATACCCCTTCGGGTCGTCGTGTTCGCCGGCGGTCGGCGCTTCTGCTCGTCGTTGCTCATCTTGACCTCGACCGCACGCGGGCTCCGCGGCGCGCGCGGCGACGTCTGGCGCCGGCGGACGCCGCGCGGCGACGCGGGCGATGGGCGCCGCCCGCCGACCGCCGCACCGCGGATCTACTTCTTCTTTTTGCCCCGCAGGTAGCCGTCGGCGACGCCGTAGACCCACGTGAGACTGGCGACCAGGCCGGCGGCCGTGCCGACGAGCGGCAGTGCGCTCCAGAACCCTGCGCCGGCGACGACGAACGTGACGGCCACCCCGATGGCCTTGTCCGTGTCGCCGTTGATTAGCTGGCCCAATCCCGGCAGCACCGCGCTCGCGCCGGCCGCCACCAGCCCCCGCACGGGGTCATCGTCGCGCGTCGTCAGCGCCTTGGTCACACAGCGAGTATGCCGCATTCGCCGGCGTGGCGCCCGCCGCCGAACCGCGCCCGCCCGTCGCGGGTCAGAACCGCGCCGACACGCCGAGCGACAACATCACGTAGCTGGCCTCGTACCGGCCGGCGTTGAACGGGCTCTCCACCGCCGAGTTGGCGTCGTTGAGCGGTTGCGCCGGGTCCGGCCGTCTCCGGTCGAACGGCGGCAGCGCCTGCCCGTCGCAGGTCGGGTTCGACGCATCGGGACCGTCGGGCGGCAGGCACTGCGGCACGTCGCGCGTCGGCTCCACCACGTAGCCGCCGCCGACGTCCAGCTGCACGCGGTCGCCGACCGGGAACGACGCGCCGATGGCCATGGTCGTGCGCGGCGCGCCGTCGATATCGGCCCGGTTGTACAAAAGCGGCGCCGTCTCGGTGTCGTGCGCGACGCCGGCGCGCACCGTCACGCGGCGCCCGGCGACGGGCACGGCATACGAGCCGCCGAGGCGGATGGACCACACGTCGCGGAAGCCGTGCCGCAACACCACCGGGTTGAGCACGAAGCCGCCCGTACTCGATCGCCCATCCACACGCACCAGGATGTTGGACGCATCGTCGGCGCCCCAGTTTTCCCAGCGCACGTCCAGTTCCACGTCGCCTCGCTCCCGACCCTCGCCATCCCGTGCGATCCACCGCGCGCCAATCGACGCCATCTGCGGGAGGTCGAAATCGATGCACGACTTGAGCGCGTCGACCGTGCCGCCGAGCGCACAGTCGATGAACTCGGGCCGATCTTCCGGCTCGATGAACGCGTTCGGATCGAGCGGATCGGCGGCGGTCCCCAGATCGGCGGTGCCGGTGCCGGTCGCGCGAATGTGCAGCGCGCTGTGATAGCTCGCGCCGAGTTCGATCGCGCCGATCGGCCGGTACAACACGCCGATCCCCCACGCGGGGACGAAGGAGTCCGCCACGTCCACCGAGAACACGCCGTCTTTTTGTTCCCACTCCTCGTAGTTGCGGATCGCCCACGTGGCGGTCGTCGCCTGGAGTTGGGCGATGCCCCACGACGCGCGCACGCCGACATCGACGCTGTCGATCGGCCGGTACGCGACGCCGATCGACGGCAGTGCCGTCGCCGCGCTCTGTTCGATGACATCGTAGCGCTGCGGCCCGGGCGCCGGATCGGCGCCGCCCAGGTCGTGGCGTACGGGAAACGACCGGTTGGGGTGCCCCTGCGGCGCGAGCAGGCCCGCGCCGAACCGCACCGGCCATTCCGGCCGCCCCAGATCGGTGGACACGGCCACGATGGGCACGGCTTGAAACGGACCGACGCCGATGTCCGGTGTCGAGTCGTCCTCGACCACCGGATAGTCGGCGCCGACGTAGCTCTCGCCGCCGTCGGTGACCTCGTAGCGCCCCGCCCGGGCGAACCGCAGCCGATAATCGAGCAAGTTGCCCCCGATATAGAGCACCGTACCCGGCGTCTTCGCGAGGCCTGCGGGGTTGTGGTACAGCGCCGACGGGTCGTCCGCCTTCGCGGCGAACGCGCCGGCGCGCCCCTGCGCCTGCGGCCCCGTGCCCGGCACCAAAATGCCGCCCGCGCTCGCGCCCGGCGCGCGCCACACGAGCGCCGCGACCACCGCGGCCGCCGTCTGCATCGATCGTGTCATCGACATCCTGCTCGTCGCCTCTCTGCCGTCAAGTGGGTCATCAAAATGGCCACCGCCGCCGGCGTCACGCCGCTGATCCGCGCCGCCTGCGCCAACGACCGCGGCCGGAACGCCGCCAGCTTCTCCCGCGCTTCGTTCGACAAACCGCGCACGCGAGCATAGTCCAGGTCGTCGGGCAGCCGCACGTCCTCGAGTCGCGAAAGCCGCGCGGCGTCGCGCTGCTGGCGTTCGAGATAGCCGGCGTACTTGACCTCGGTCTCCACCCGCTCGGCCACCGTCGGGTCGACGCGCGGATCGGCGAGCCCCGCCGCGCAGCCGATCGCCACGACGTCCGCGTGCGACAGCTCCGGCCGCCGCAACAGCTCGGCAAGCGTCGCGCGCCGATCGCGCAACGGCGCGGAGCCGCGCGCCGCGAGCTGGTCGTTGACGGCGGCACTCGGCGCGACGGTCGCGGCGTCGAGGCGCTCGCGCTCGGCGGCCCGCGCGCGGTCGAACTCGACGAACCGCCGCCAGCGATCGTCGTCGACCAGGCCGAGCGACCGTCCAATCGGAAACAAGCGATCGGCCGCGTTGTCCTCGCGCAAGATCAAGCGGTACTCCGCGCGCGACGTGAACATGCGGTAGGGCTCGTTCGTGCCCTTGGTGACGAGGTCGTCGATGAGCACGCCGGCGTACGCCTGATCGCGCCGGAGCACCAGCGGCTCGTCGCCGCGAAGCGCGAGTGCGGCGTTGATGCCCGCGACGAGCCCCTGGGCCGCGGCCTCCTCGTAGCCGGACGTGCCGTTGATCTGGCCGGCGAAGTACAGCCCGCGCACGCGTTTGGTCTCGAGCGTCGGCCACAGGCCGGTCGGGTCGTGAAAATCGTACTCGACCGCGTACCCCGGGCGGGTCATCTCCGCGCGCTCGAGCCCGGGGATGGTGCGCAACAGCGCGAGCTGCACGTCGTACGGCAGCGAGGTCGAGATCCCGTTGGGGTAGATCTCGGCGGTGTCGAGCCCCTCGGGTTCGAGGAACACCTGGTGGCGCGGCTTGTCGGCGAACCGCACGACCTTGTCCTCGATGCTCGGGCAGTACCGCGGCCCGACCGACGCGATCCGGCCCGTGTACAGCGGCGACCGGTGCAGGTTGGCGCGGATGACGTCGTGCGTCCGCTCGTTGGTGTACGTCAACCAGCAGACCCGCTGCGGCAGCGCGGGCGGCCCGCCGTCGCCGAACACGCGAAACCGCGGCGGCGGATCGTCGCCCGGCTGGCGCTCGAGGCCGGCGGTGTCGACGGTGGCGGCGTCGATGCGGCACGGCGTGCCGGTCTTCAGGCGCGACAGCGGGAACCCGAGCCGCAACAGCGAACCCGACAGCGACCGCGCCGGAGCCTCGCCGGCGCGACCTCCCTGCGCGGTCTCGTCGCCGACGTGCAGCACGCCGCGCAGAAACGTACCGGTGGTCAGGATCACCGCGCGCGCGCGAAACGCGACCCCCATGGTCGTACCGACGCCGGCGATCCGGCCGCCGTCTACGTGCAGCTCGGACACCTCGGCCTGCCGGCAGGTCAAGCCGGGCTGCGCGTCGAGCGCCCGCCGCATCGCCTGGCGATAGCGCAGCTTGTCGGCCTGGGCACGCGTCGATCGCACGGCCGGTCCCTTCGACCGGTTCAGCCTGCGGAACTGGATACCGGTCGCATCGATCGCGCGCCCCATCTCGCCGCCGAGCGCGTCGATCTCCTTGACCAGATGCCCCTTGGCGACCCCGCCGATCGCGGGATTGCACGACATGTGCGCGATCGTGTCGAGGTTGCCGGTGAGGACGAGCGTACGGCGCCCCAAACGCGCGGCGGCGAGCGCCGCCTCGCAGCCCGCGTGGCCGGCGCCGACCACGATCACGTCGTACCGATCCGGGTAAACGTACACCAAACCTCCTCGCGATCACCTGCGGCCGCGCGCGCACGCCGCGTCGCCCGGCGGCCGCTCGGTCGCGAACCGGTAGACGTTGAGCGCGAAATCGACCGCGATCCGGTCCGGGTGCAGCGCATCCGGCAACCGCCCGGTCCGCCACTGGAATCGCTGTACCTTCACCGATCCGCACGGCGCGTGGATGCCGCGCGGTACCGCCGCGATGCGCCGTTGTTCCGCGCGCAGGCCGTCGAGGTCGCACAGCCCTCCGCGGCCGCAGTCGAACGCGAACGTGTCGTACCACCAGGGGCCACCGCCCGACTGCTCGCGGATGCGGATCGCGATGGCGACGCCCGCGTCGTCCTCGGCCTGTACCCGCACCGGATGGACGCCCGGCAGGAGATCGACCGTGAAGCACTCGAGCGGCCGCTCGGCCGACTTGTACAGCACCCTGTCGTCCACGGTCACCCACACGGCGTTGGGCACCGGCCCGACGCGGATCTCGAACCGCTTATAGGGGGCCGGCGGCCGCGGCTCGTCGGCGGGCGCGTCGTCGTCGCGGCACGCGCAGCGCTGGCCGCCCTCACAGGTCGGCCCGGCCAGGGTCGCGCGGGTCACCGGCGCCGGCGCCGGCGGCGGCGGATCGGCCGGCGGGCGCTGCGGCGACCCGCAGTGCAGCGACAGGGCGGCCAGTGCGACCGGAAGGCGGCGTGTCATCGCGGCGCATACTATACGCGGCAACCGACCGCGGCCACCGCGGGTCCGACCGGTGCCGCGATCCACCGATCCGCGCCGCGGCTTGACCCGCCCTCGCCCGAAGCGATATACAAAATGACGGAATTTCGAATGGTTGCCTTTCTGCGTGCCGCACTCGTCGCGCTCGCGGCCGGAGCCCTGGCGGCGCCGGGCTGCGGCGCCCGCTCGACGTCGACCAAAGTCGAGTACTCGGTCTCCGCGAAAAAGAACTACGAACTCGGCCTGAAGAAGCTCGAGGACGAAAACTGGGTCGCGGCGGCGAAGTACTTCTCGTTCATCAAGGCGCGGTTTCCGTATTCGAAGTACGCCGTGCTCGCCGAGCTGCGCCTGGCCGACGCCGAGTTCGGCGCCGAACACTACCTGCAGGCGATCGACAGCTACAAGCTGTTCATCAAGTTCCACCCGACGCACGAGATGGTCGTCAACGGGTACTGCGCGTTCCGCATCGGCGAGGCGTACTACAAGATGCTGCCCAGCGACTTCTGGCTCGTGCCGCCGTCGTACGAAAAGGATCAGTCCGCGACGCAGGACGCGTTTCGCGAGCTGTCGGCGTTCTTGCGCAAGTACCCCAAGTCGCCGTTCGTTCCGCGCGCGAAAAAGATGCTCACCGAGGTCAAGCGGCGCCTCGCGCGCCACGAGTGGTACGTCGCCCAGTTCTACTGGGACCGCGACAAACCGATGGGCACGATCCTGCGGCTGCGGCGACTGCTCGAGCGCTATGCGGGCGCCGGCTACGACGAGGAAGCGCTGTGGCTGCTGGGCCGCGCCTACGCGAAAGTCGGCATGAACGACCGCGCGCGCAAGACCTGGCAGAAACTCATCGACACCTACCCCAAACACAAACGGGCGGCGCAGGCGCGCGACGCGCTCGCCCGGCTATCGGGATAGCGCATGGACGATCGGCTCAGGCAGCTCATCACGCTCGGCCGCGAGCACTACCTCGCGGGGGAATACGACCAGGCGGAGCAGTACCTGAGCCAGGTAGTCGAAAGCCACCGCGGCTTTGCGGACATCTTCAACATGCTCGGCGTCATCTACCACGCGCAGGGGCGCTTCGAGGACGCCGAGCGCGCGTTCGAGGCGGCGCTCGACATCAACCCCGCGTACACCGACGCGGCGCTCAACCTCGCCGTCACCTACAACGACCTCGGCAAATACCAGCAGGCGCGCGACATCTACCGGCGCGCGCTGTCCAACTCGGCCAAGGAGCCGCGCAGCCTCGACCCGTTCGCACGTGGAAAGATCGCCAACATGCACGCCGACCTCGGCGAGGTCTACGCGGGGGTCGGCTTCTACGAGGAGGCGGTCGCCGAGTATCGCAAGGCGCTCGAGCTGTGCCCGACGTTCGTCGACCTGCGCACGCGGCTGGCGAACGTGTACCGCGACATGAACGACTACGACAGCGCGCTGGCCGAGTTCGCGCAGATCAAGCTTGCGCGCCCCGACTACCTGCCCGCGCGCGTCGCCCTCGGCGTGACGCTGTTCGCGCTCGACCGTCTCGACGAGGCGATCGAGGAGTGGGAGGCCGTGCTGCGCGCCGACCCGGACAACAAACCGGCGGCGGTCTACCTGCGCATGGTGCGCAACAAGGACGCGCCGGCGCCCGGCAGCGCCAAGCGCAAAAAGGCCCGCGGGCGCAAGCGCGCCGGGCGCAAGGCTCAGGCCGCCGGCGAGGCGAGCGGCGCACCCGCCGATGGTCCGGGCGACGCGCCGGCGGACTGACGCTCACGACGGCTCGCCGTCGCAACGCCGCACCGCCGCGGCCACTGCGGCGACGATGTCCTGCGGCTGAAACGGCTTGCGGACGACCACCGGCGCGCCGTCGACGGTCGGCAGGTCGACGCCCGTCGAGCCGGTCATGTAGATGACCGGAGTGCGGGCGCCGCGCCGCCACAGCTCGCGGGCGAGGTCCGCGCCGGTCATCTTGGGCATCATCACGTCGGTGAGCACGACGTCGATCTGCGCGGCGCCGGCCAGCGCGAGCGCTTCGGCTGCATCCCCCGCGACGAGCACCTCGAACCCCTCCCGTTCGAGCACGCCGGAGACCAACCTCAGAATCCGCTGGTCGTCGTCCACCACGAGCACGGTCGCCGCGCGCGCCACCGAAGAACTGGACATCATCGCCACCCTACCCAAACTGAGGCGCTCGCGCGCCCCCCCGCGAGGGTAACGAACGCGTGTTCAGTAGACCGTCCCGCCGCGCGCTCAGTCGGTCTCGCCGGCGTCGAGCACGCTGGTGCCCACCGCATGCCGCCAGAAGCGGCGCGCGATCGCGTCGAGGCTGCGCTCGCCGCACGCCGCCAGGACGTGGCGCACGTGGCGCTTGAGCGTGTTGGCCGAGATGCCGAGCTGGTCCGCGATCTCGGCGTGCGTCCAGCCGGCGATCGACAGCGCGACGATCTGGCGCTGGCGGCGCGTGAGGTCCCCGTGCCGGGTCACGCCGTCGAGGAATGCGTCGATTTCCTCGCGCAGGCGATCGCGCGCGCCGCGGGCGCGGTCCGCCACGGCGCGCAGGTTGTCGCCGCAGTTGGACTTGAGGACGTAGATCGCTCCGTGCCGCTGCGCCGTGGACACCAGTTCGGGATGGATGTAGCCGGTGAGCGCCACGACTTCGGCCCGGGGAAACCGGCGGCGCACCGCCTCGATCACGGCGAAGCCGCGGCCGCGCGGGCTCGCCGGATCGAACGGTCCGGGGCCAGGTACGTTCAGATCGACGATGGCGGCCGCCAGGTCGTCGACCGCCTCGACCGCGGCGAGCGCCTCCTCCACGTCGGCGGCATAGCGGACGTCGAATCCGCCGTCGAACACGCGACCGAGCACGCGCCGCGCGAAGTCCTCGTCGTCCTCGACGACGAGGACGCCCACGCGTCCCGCCTCCTCCCCGCCCCCCTGTAGGTCCAGTCTCGCCATAATCGGTGCAAAGAGCTGTTCCGATTATGGGTCGTGCGGGTCGGGGTTTTCTTCACCCCTGCGGGGTGATTTTGCTTACTTGTCGGCACTGTGGACCGGCTGATCCCGCCGAATCGGCCGTGCAGATCACCCCGCGTCGGTCAGCCGCCGGCCGAGGGTGCCGTCATCACCACGACGAAATCGGTCGCGCGGTCGCGCAGCGCGTCGTCGGCTCCCCCCTCCCCGTCGTCGATGACCGGCCGGACGGACACCGCCGGCTCGATACCGCGGCGGCGCAGGCGGGCGACGACCGCCGAGTCGTGGCAGTGGCCGTTCCCGGCGAGGATGACCATGCGCCGGCGGGAATCCGCCGACAGCCAGCGGGCCGCCGTGTCGGCCATCGTCTCGTCCCACAGCACCTGGGCCGCGTACACCGAGTCGGTCACCTCGCCGCCCGGATGCTCGCGCATCACGCCGTCGAACCACGCGCGGTGGCGCGCGTCCGACAAGTCCAGCTCGGGCAACTCGGCCCGCTCGGCATCGGTCAACCCGTCGAGTCCGTGGCGGCCGACTTTGCTCGCGATCTCCTTGCGCACGTTGAGCGCCACCAGCGCCGCCCCGCGCCGGATCGCGAGGGCGACGATCGGCCGGTACAGCGCGAAATCGTACCCCCACCGCTTCCGCCATTCCGTCCGCGCGAGCAACACGCGGTCGTCGATTCGGCCCCGCGCGTACGCGTCGAGCACGGCCTGAAACGGCCGCTGGAACATCTCCATGCCGAGAGCGAACGGCCGCCCGGCGGCGGCCGCGCGGCGCGACAGCTCGTCGACGACGCGCAGCTGTACCCAGTGGTGATGCGGGTTCGAGTGCTGCTCGCCCACGCACACCGCGCGCGCGGCCGCGAGCGCGCCGAACAGGGCCGCGTCGTCGACGCGGCGGCCGTCGCGGTCATAGACGACGTAGGGCAGCGCGGCCGCCTCGACGCCGGTCGCCCGCGGCGTCGAGGGTCCGGTCGGCGGCCCACCGCACGCGACGGCGAGGACAAACGCGGCTACAGTGATGCGCGCGCGTGGCACGCACGGAATCATACCGCACGGGTGGCCCCATGGACCTGCCGTTCGTCACCGGCGACCTTCCCGGCACCGGCGGCGTCCTCCGCCAGGTCGACGCCGACTTCAAGGTCGAGGAAATCCCCGCGTACGAACCGTGCGGAGCCGGCGACCACGTGTACGCGTGGATCGAAAAGCGCGGCGTGACGACCCTCGCGGCGGTCGACCGGCTGGCGGCGGCGCTCGGCGTCGCCGCGCGCGACGTGGGGTTCGCCGGGATGAAGGACCGGCACGCCGTCACCCGCCAGTACGTGTCATTTCCCCCGCCGGTGACGCCCGACGCGGTCCGCGCGGTGGAGGTCGCGGGCGTGCGCGTGCTGCGCGTAGAGCGCCACGGCAACAAGCTCAAGACGGGCCACCTGCGCGGCAACCGGTTCGCCGTGCGCATCCGCGGCGCGGTGCCGGACGCGGCGGCGCGCGCGGAGGCGATCCTCGCCCGGCTGGCCGACGCGCCCGGCAGCCCGAACTGGTTCGGCGAACAGCGGTTCGGCGCGCGCGGCGACAACCACGACATCGGCCGCGCGCTGGTGCGCGGCGAGGCCGGCGCCCGCGCACCGCGAGGCCGCAAGCGCCGCCTGTTCGTGTCCGCGTTCCAGTCGTACCTGTTCAACGACTACCTGCGCCGGCGCATCGCCGACGGACTGTACCGCGAGCGGATCGACGGCGACCTGATGCGGCGCGGACTGCCCTCCGGGCCGATGTTCGGCCACAAGATGCCGGTGCCCGCGCCGGGGACCGCCGCGGCGGCGCGCGAACGCGCGGTGCTCGACGCCGCCGGTGTGACGCTGGACGACTTCCGCCGCGCCGGCAAGCTCGCCGAAGGGACGCGGCGGCCGATCGCCGTGCCGATCGACGGCGCGCGCGTCGACGTGGACGCAGACGGCGCCGTGTGCGTCTGCTTCTCGCTACCGGCCGGGGCGTACGCGACCGCGGTGCTTCGAGAGATCGTGAAACCTCCCGCGGTGCCGCCGCGGGCCGACCCGGAGTCGCCATGAACCTCGTCGAACTGTTCAAAGGATTCACACTGCTGGGCGCCCAGTGGGTGCTGTGGCTGCTCGTCGCGCTTTCGGTCGCATCCGTCGCGGTCATGATCGAGCGCGTCCGCTTCTTTCGCGCGCGACGCATCGACGTCGACGCGTTGATCGCCGACGTCAAGCGCGCGCTCGCCACCGGCGATGCGCCGTCCGCGCGCAAGCGGTGGAGCGAGTCGCGCGCGATGGCCGCGACCGTCGCGCTCGCCGGGATCGACGAAGCCGGCCGCGGAGCCGACGCGGCCGCGGAGGCGATGACATCCGCCAAGACGCGCGCGCGGGCCGACCACGAACGCAACCTGGTGTTCCTCGGGACGCTCGGCAACAACGCGCCGTTCATCGGTCTGTTCGGAACGGTGCTCGGCATCATCGTGGCGTTCGACGACCTGGCGACGAATCCCCAGGGCGACGCGACAGTCGTGATGGCGGGGATCTCCGAGGCGCTCGTGGCCACCGCCGTCGGCCTGATGGTCGCGATCCCCGCGGTGGTCATGTACAACTATCTCAACCGGCGGCTGCGCGAGGCGTTGTCCGACGCCGACGCCGTCGCGCACGCGATCCTGGGCGAGCTGCGCGCGGACGACGCGCCGGAGGAGCGGTGATGGCGGGCGGAACGACGCCATATCGCGACGACGACGCCGGCGCCGGCGCGATCACCGACATCAACGTCACTCCCCTCGTCGACATCACGCTCGTGCTGCTGATCATCTTCATGGTCACCGCGCGGCTGATCGTCGCGCGCGGCATCGACGTGGAAAGCCCCAAGACCGTGAGCGGTGCCGAGATCAAGGGCACGATCGAGGTGACGATCCAGCCCGGGCCGAAGTGGTTCGTCAACGGCGAACCCGCGCCGGACAAGGCGGCGATCGAGCGTGCGATCCGCGCGGCGCTCGCCGGCGACGCCGACTTGCGTCCGATCATCACGGCCGACCGCCGCGTGCCGCACGGCGACGTCATGGAGATCGTCGATCTCATCAAGCTCGCGGGCGTCAAACGATTTGCGATGACGACCGAGGTGAAGCGGGACGAGTGAACGAGTCGCTGCGCGAACGCTGGGCGGTCCCCGCCGCGATCACCGCGTTGGTGTACGCCGCGCTCGGCGCCGGGCTGTATGCGGCCGGCGAATGGGCGCGCGACCGACCGCGCGCGCGCGCGGTGATCGGGTTCGATGTGGTCGAGCCGCGGCCCGCCCCGCCGCCGGAGCCGGAGCCGCCGCCGGAGCCGGAGCCGCCGCCCGAGCCGCCGCCGCCCGAGCCGGAGCCGCCACCGGAGCCGCCCAAGCCCGAGCCGCCGTCTCGGCCCCGGCCTCGGCGCGTCGCGCGCATCCCCTCCGCGCCGACGCCCCCCGCGCCGCCACCGGCCGCTGCCGACGAGGCGCCCGCGCCCGGCCCGAACACGACCGGCGACCGCCCCGCCCCGCGGCGCGTCTTTCGCCTGCCGGATACCGGGCCGGGCGGGGCGATCCCGGTCGCTCGAGGCCGGACGACCGGGCGCGCCGGCGGCGTCGAGGGCGGCACCGGCACGGACACGGGCGGCGGCGGGCCGCCGTCGTCCCGCGGCACCGGCGTGCGCCCCGTGTCCGTGAGCGCGCTCAAGCGCAAGCCGATCCCGAAGCGCGGGCAGGATTTCAGCAAGCTCAAGCAGCCGATCGCGGCCGAGATCGTCGTCAAGGTGCGGTTGCTCGTCGACGCGCGAGGACGCGTAGCCCGGGCGGCGCTCGTCCAGCGCTCGGGCTCCCCCCTGGACGCGATCGCCCTCGAGTTGGCGCGCGGGCTCGAGTTCGAGCCGGCGCTCGATCAGAACGACCGGCCGGTACCGACCGAAATCGTGTGGACGTTCCGGTTCACGCCGGGCTGAGCCGCGCCCGGTCGGTTTTCCGCGCGTGCGCCGCCGGTCGCGGACGTCATGCCTGGCGCCGCAGCCCGCGGAACGCAGCGTCGACCAGACCGGTGTTCGACAAGTTGTCGAGGTCGGCGGCCTCGCCGTCGGAAAGTGGCCCTTCGCCGTCGAGCAGGCGCACGAGCCGGCACATCAAGTCCACGTCGAGCGGCGCGTCGACGTGGACGTTGAGCAGCGCCGCGAGCGCCTGACACTCGGGTGCGGGCATCGGTTTGAAGAAGTGGTACAGCTGATCGGCGATCTCCATGCGGTCGCGCGCCGCGCGGAAGAAGGAGTACAGCGACTCGGCCGGGTAGGCGAACACCTCGCGCTGCCGCTCGGTCGCCATCGGACTGTCGGCGACGACGCGCACGGCGTTGACCACCACCCCCCACAGTTGGGCGACTCGATCGAGGTCGGCGTAGCGGATGTTGTCCCAGTAGCGCGCGTCCGCGTCGAGATGGGCCGCGACGTCGTCGCGCACCGCATCCGGTACGTCCACCAGCAGGTTCGCGCGGCCGGGCCCGCCGTGGGTCTCGGCGGCCTTGATGCGGAGCACCCAGTACAGCGGGTCGTTCGTTCCGTCGAAGCGCTCCGCCCAGACGCGGAGCGCAGATTCCATCGCCCGGCGCAGCGCGTCGGACACGTCGTCGTGCGGCATGGTCGGATCTCCCGGAAGGGTCATTTCACCACAATCGACGCGACGCGTCAAGGCGCGGGCGGCCTGCTCCGGTTCCCAGGCCGCGAGCCGGTAAGCGTGGCGGGCTCGCCGCCGCGCGCACCGGCTCGCGGCCGCCGCCGTCCCGCACGACCGCCCCCTGGCGCCTGGCTTGCCGGCCGCGGCGGGCGGTACAATCGTGCCATGACGCACCGGGGGATGTCCCGCGCCGCGCTGGCGGCCGGGCTCGTGTCGGCGATCGTGTCGCTGGCGCCGCGCGGCGCTCGCGCGCAAGAGCCGGAGTTCGACGCCGCCATCGACCTGAACCTGTTCGAGTACGCGACCGGGCGACACACGTTTCTCACGGTGCCGGACGTCGACGTGATCGGCGATCGCCAGTTCAACGTCGACTTTCTCATCACGTTCCTCACCAACCCGCTCACCATCTACAACGTCCAGCCGGTCGGCGACGGGTTCGAGATCGACGACATGAACCCGGAGCGCACCGAGGTCGTCGAGCGCATGCTCGCCGGGATCCTCGGCGGCGCCTACGGCCTGCGCGACGAGTTCGAGATTGGTGTCGCGTTACCGGTCACCCTGTCGATGGACGGCCAGGGTCTCGACCTGGACACGGCGATGCCGAGCAACGGGCTGAGCGCCGCCGGCCTCGGCGACCTGCGCGCCGAGTTCAAGTGGCGGTTCTGGCAACGCGATCGATGGCGGCTCGCGGCGATCCCGGCGGTCACGTTGCCGACGAGCGTCGGCAAGAAGCCCGACGGCCGCGCGTTCTCCGACGGCGGACTGCTCGGCGACAACCTGCCGACGTTCCGCGCGCGCGCCGCCGCGCAGTGGAGCGACAGCGACGGCAACTTGCGGCTCGGCGCCCATCTCGGTGCGATCTTCCGCAAACCGCGTACGCTGTATTCGAGCGAGATCGGCCAGCAGCTCGCGTGGGGGGCGGCGGGCGCGTTCCGAGTGACCGACCGGGTCGACGCGGTTGCCGAAGTGTTCGGCCGCAGCGACCTGTTCGGCGCCGACCTCGACGCGAGCCCGGTCGAGGTCAACGGCGCCTTGCGCGTGCAGGCCACCAGCGCGTTCAGCGTCGTCGCCGGCGGCGGTGCCGGCATCGTTCGCGGCATCGGTTCGCCGGGCCTGCGCGTGTTCGTGTCGGTCGGATGGCAGCCGGACTTCCGCGACTCCGACAACGACGGCGTGCGCAACGACCGCGACCAGTGCCCGCTCGTCCCCGAGGACAAAGACGGCTACCAGGACGCCGACGGTTGCCCCGACAACGACAACGACGGCGACAAGCGCGAAGACTCCATCGACAAGTGTCCGAACGAACCCGAGGACATCGACGGGTTCGAAGACGACGACGGCTGCCCGGAGCCCGACAACGACAAAGACGGCATCCCCGACGCCGACGATCGCTGCCCGGTGGACGCGGAGGACGGCAAGCCGCCGTTCGCGAAGGACGGGTGCCCGGCGGACAAGCGCGACTCGGACGACGACGGTACGGTCGACGCGTACGACCAGTGCCCGGACGATCCCGAAGACGAGGACGGGTTCGAGGACTGGGACGGATGTCCGGACGTCGACAACGACGGCGACGAGATCCCCGACGAGTTCGACGAGTGCCCTCTGTGCAAGGAAGACGCCGACGGCTATCACGACGAAGACGGGTGCCCCGACCTGGACAACGACGGCGACGGCATCCCGGACGCGGCCGACCAGTGCCCCGCGGAAGCCGAGGTCATCAACGGCGTCGACGACTTCGACGGCTGCCCCGACGACGGCGGGGTCACCCTCGTGACGCTCGACGGCGACCGCATGACCATCGACGGATCCGTCGACTTCACGCGAGGCGATCGACTGTCGGCGCGCGGCAAGGTGTACGCCGATCAGATCGCGGCGCAGATGCTCGCCCACCCGGACGTGACGAAGTGGCGCGTGGTCGTCGTCGGCGACCAGTCCCGCATCGACCGGGCGGCCGCTCAGCGGCGCGCGGATGCACTGAAGGCGCGGATTCAGTCGCGCGGAATCGCGGCCGAGCGCGTCGAGGCAATCGGCGCCGTGTCGGACACCGCGATGGTCGCGGTCGTGGTGCTCGAGCGCGCCGCCGGCGCCGGCGAGGGCGCGCGGCAGTGTCCCGCGGGGATGGAGGCCGTCGAACGCCAGCCGCCGGCGACGCCGGCCCCCACGACGACGGATGCGAGCGCCGCCGCCGACGCGCCAGCTTCCGGCGACGCGCCGGTCGCGAGCGCACCGGCGCAGGTGCCCGATGCGTTTTCGCCGTACGCGGGTGTCGTCGAGGTGCACTTCCGCCGCAATACGGCCACCCTCCGCCGCGGCAAGGCGATCCTCGACGAGGTCGCCGACTTGTTGCTCGCCCATCCCGACGTCCGCATCGAGGTCATCGCCCATACGGACAGCCGCAAGGGGCCCGACAAGAGCCGCGAGATCACCCAGGCGCAGGCCGACGCGGTGAAAGCCTACCTCGTGGCCAAGGGCGTGCCGGCGGAGCGCATTTCGGCGGTCGGTCGCGGCATGGACGAGCCGATCGCCGACAACCGCAAGAGTTCGGGCCGCGCCAAGAACCGGCGCATCGAGTTCGCGTTTTCGGTCCAGTAGGTGGAGCGCCGCACGCGCGTCGAGCCGCACGGCTCGGCCGTGCGGTGACCCGTGAGCGGCCCACGGGCGCGACCAACCCGCGCGGGTCCTGTCGGCTCGACGTGAGAGCGGCGCGCGGCGAGCGCTCGTCCGCGACCGCGGCGCCGCGGGGGAACCGCAAGGGGCACGGCGCCCCGCCCCGCTGCGAGTGCGCCGAGGGACCGCTGCGACACCGCGGGCGGGCCGCGCGGTCCGCCTCGCGACGAGTCGCACCCCAACCCGCGGCGCACAACGGCGGACCGGTGCCGGCCGCCGCGCGCTACTGCACGACCGCCACGCAGCAACCGCCGTTGCAGTATTCCGTCGACGAGCAGTCGTCGTTGCTGGCGCAGACGGTCTGGCCGCCCGGGCAGTCGGGCGTGTCGCACGTGTCGGGCAAGTCGTCCGGCGACTGGCCGGGGCACAGCACGCACTCGAAGTCGCGGCAATCGTCGCCGCCGCAGTCGGTGTTCATCACGCACGGCGGACACACGGTCGGGTCGTGGGCCGTGGCGGCGGTGCAGTCCGGCGCGACCGCCGGGTTCGTCACCACGTCGAAGCAGCCCATGTCGTTGCAGATCGTACAGCAGCCGAAGCAGTCGCAGCCCGGCGGGGTGAGCGGGGCGCAGAAATCGATGCACTGTTGGGCGACTTCGCAGTCGGCCGGGTCGAGGTCGGGGCCGCCGAACTCGGTCGGGCACGGCGTCCCCGGCGGAAACAGACAGCACGTCGGGTACGCGCATCCGTCGTCGCCGCCCCCGCTGTTGCCGTCGAAGAAGCAGTCTTGCTTTTTCTTGTCGATGTTGTCGCCGGGGATGCCGGTGGCGAACGACGATTCGTCGTCGTCGAGCGGCCCCGTACACTCCGGATCGAACCCATCGACGAGGCCGTCGCCGTCGTCGTCGACGCAGTTGTTGCACTGTGGACCGTTGGGTACACACCCGCCGCCCGTCCCGCCGTCGCCGCCGCCGGGCTGGGCGTCCGGGGCGTTCGGGTCCGCATCGGCCGCGCCCGCGCCGCCGTCATCGGACACGACGTCGTCGCTGGAGTCGCCGCAAGCAGCGCCGAAGGACAGGCCGGCGGCGAGCGCGAGCGTGACGGCCAGAGGGGAAAGGAATGCAGGCAGGGTGGCGAAGTTGCGGCGCGCGTAGGTCATGACTCCATTCCGATGCGGCAGCCGGCGCCGCGGTTGAAACAAAACGAACGCACGCCCGGCCGCGAGCGCGCAGACCGGCGCCAGGCGGCCCGTGCGAGCGGACCGAGACGCACGCCCGGCCGCGAGGGCGCAAAGCCGTGCGCTACCATCGAAGTCGATGCACGCCGCCCTCGCGGTAGTGCGCGTGCTGATCGTCGCCGCGCACGATCAGCCGCCGCCAGCCGGGTTTGCCGACCAGCTCGCGATCCAGCTCGCGGGAGTCGCTGAAGTGCGCCGCGGCGGCGCGCTGCCGGCCGGCCCGTTGCCGCAGCGCGTCGATGCCGCGATCGCGCTCGCCGATGCGGCGGGGGCGGCGATCGCCGTGTGGATCGAGCCCAGCCCGGCGAACGCCGGCGGCCGCGACGTCGCGTTGTACGTCGTCGGACGCCGGCGGGGGCGCGTGCTGGTGCACGTGTTCCGCGTCGATGGGCCGCCCGGCCCCGACACCGACCGCGCCCTCGCCCTGCGCGTCGGGGAACTGGTGGACGCCACCCTCACCGGAACTTCCACGGCCGCGGCGTGGCTCGGCGCGCCGTCCGTTCGCGCGACGCCGCCCGCGCCGCGCTTGCGGCCCGTCGTCGAACTCGGCGTGCGCGCGACGCCCGCGCTCGGCGCGCCGGACGCCACCGCGGGCGTCGCCGCTGCCGCGGGGATCCAGAGCGCGACCGCCGGGCTCGACGGCGGCGCGCACGGGATCGAGACCGTCGTCGCGTTCACGGCGGACACTGGGCATGCGCGCCGCACCCCCGACGGCGACGTCGCAACCGACGACCTGCGCGTGGCCGTCGGCGTCCGGGGCTGGCGCGAGTTTGGCGCGCTCGGGCTCGGCGGCGGTTTGACCGCTGGCGTCCGCGCGGTGCGCGCCGCGGGCCACACACCTGCCGGCTCGGCCGCGCGAACGACCGTCGCGCTGCCGATCGCCGCCCTCGGAGTCGACGCGCGCTGGCGGCTCAACTCCCGCATCGCGCTCCGCGCCGCCGCCGGCGTCGACTACAGCCCCGTCCGCGAGCTGCTCACGGTCAACGGCGCACCCGTGATGGACCTCGGGCGGGCGCGCCCGTTCGCGACCCTCGCCGCCGTAGTTTCCCTGCGTTGAGCGTTTTCTTCAACCTGGCGCCGGGATGGCGCCTCCATAGGATGTGGACCGACCGATGACCCGCGCGCGCCCCCGCCCCGGCGATCCGCCGGAGGAGTCGATACAGGCGTGCCGGCGCGGCGACCGCGCCGCGCTCGAGGCGGTGCTGCGCGCGCAGCTTCCCGCGCTGGAGCGGCTGCTCGCGCGGCTCGTCGGCCCCGGTGCCGATCTCGAAGACCTGCTGCAGCAGACGCTGATCGCCGCGGTCGCCGCGTTCCCGACCTATCGCGGCGAAGCCTCCATCCGCACGTGGCTCGCGCGCATCGCGGTCAACGCGGTGCGCCAACACCTGCGCCAGCCGGCCGTTCGCCGCCGCGCCCCACTGTCGGTCGTGGATTGCGACCGCGCCGGCCCGGAGCCCGCCCCCGATCGCACGTCGGATCGGCGCCGGCAGCTCGCGCGCGTGTTCCACCACCTCGCCGCGATCGGCGCGGACAAGCGCATCGCGTTCGCACTGGTCGTGATCGACGGTCGCGGCATCGAGGAGACGGCGGCACTCATGGGGGCGTCGGTGTCGGCGACCAAATCGCGCGTCTACTGGGCGCGGCGCGAACTCGTTCGCCGCGCGCGGCGCGATCCGCTGCTGCGCGATCTGGTCGAGGAGGAGCCGGCGTGAGGCGCGCGTGCACGACCGCCTGCGCGCTGTGGGCCGACCGCCGGGCGCGCGACTTGTCGGAAGTCGAGCGACTCGCGCTCGAAGAGCACCTGGCCGCGTGTGCGCGGTGCGACGCCGACGCGCGCGCGGTCGACCGCCTGCTCGCCGCGACCGGCGCCCGCGACCCGGACGGGCTGTCGCCGCGCGCGCGCGACCGCGCACTGCGGGGCGCATTGGCCGCCGCCCCGGTGGCGACGGCGGTCCCGCGCCGCCGTGGACGCACGGCGACGATCGCGGTCGCCGCCGCCGCCGCCGCCGCCGCGGTCGGACTCGCCATCCGCGCGGGGGACACGCGCATGCCGCCGCCCGCACGGCCGGCTCCCGCAACGGCGCCCGCGCCCGCCGCCGCCGACCTGCCGGCGGCCGGCGTGTGGACGGCGGGGACGGCTCGCGTCGAAGCGCTGGCCCCCTCGGCGGTGGCATGGCGTGAGAGCGACCGCACCATCGAGTTGCGCCGGGGCGCCATCGCGGTGGATACCGGCGCATCCGCGTCGCCGCTGCGCGTCGAAACGCAAACCTTCGCCGTGCGCGTGCTCGCCGGTCGTTTCGAGATAACCCCGACGCGCGTACACGTCTGGTCGGGCACGGTGGAAATCCGTCCGCGCAACGGCCGCCCACCCGCCGTCGTGGCAGCGGGCGGATCGTGGGATCTGCAACGAGTGACCGCACCGGCCTCAGCCGACGCCTCCACGGCTCCCACGGTCGCCGCCGCGCCCGACGCGGCGCGCCGGGCGGCCGCGATGCAGGAGCGCACGTCGCGCGGCGACGTCGCGGCCCTGCTGGCGCGTGCCCGCACTCGCCTCGCCGCGGGCGACGTCGACGGCGCGCGGCGCGCGATCGAGCGCGCCCTCGCCGCGCGCCCGCACCGCGCCGCCGCGGCCGAGGCCCGTTCGTTGCTGGCCGACGCTGCGCTCGTCGCAGGCGACGCGCGCGCCGCGGTCGACCTGTATTTGCGCGTCGCCCGCGAGTATCCGGACCTGCCGGCCGCGGACAACGCCGCGTTCGCTGCCGCTCGCGCCGCCGCACGCGCCGGCGATACCGACCGCGCCCGACGGCTCCTGCGGGCGTACCTGGACCGCTTTCCCGCCGGTCGGTTCGCGGATGACGCGCGCGCACGCCTGCGCGCCCGGCCGTGACCGCCGGCGATCAGCCGTCCAGATCGTTGCGCGCGCACACGACGACCACGGTGATGTTGTCCTCGCCTCCGCGATCGTTGGCCAGATCGACGAGCAGCTGCGGCACGCGCCGATACCAGCTCCCGGCGAGAATGCGCGCCAGCTCGTCGTTTTCGACATAGTTCGACATGCCGTCGGAACACAGCAGAAAGCAGTCGCCCGCGTGCACCGGTACGACCCCCGTGTCCACCTCGATGTCGCGCTCGAACCCGACCGACCGGGTGATGATGTGGCGAAACTTGGACGCCCTCGCCTCCTGCTCGGTCATCGCGCCCGCCTTGACCTGCTCCCAAATCCACGAATGGTCCTCGGTGAGCTGCGACAGGCGGCCCTCGCGAAACAAGTACACGCGACTGTCGCCGGCGTGGGCGAAGTAGACCTTGCCGGCGTGGTGCACGATGGCCGACAGCGTCGTGCCCATCCCCTCGAGTTCCGGGGACACCTGCGCCGTCTCGAAGATCGCCTCGCCCGCCCGGCGCGCGGCGGTCGACAGCACGAGTTGGACATCTGCGTCGGTGTCGGCGCCGGTGGATCCCACGCGCAACTCGCCGCCTTCCGCGGCCCCCGGCGCCCCGCCGCCGGGCACGACGCGGGCCGCCGCCAATGCGCGCGCGGTCGCGCCGTCGAGTGTGTCGTCGTCCCCGATGTCTTCGACCGTCACGCCATCCGGATCGGCCTCCTCCGCCGCCCGCCGCGCCATCCCTCGACGGGCCGCGGACCGGATCGCGGCCGCGGCCACGGTCACGTCGCCGATCGCCGCGGCGATCTCCCGGCGCAACACGTCCAGCGCCATGCGACTGGCGCAGCCACCCCCCTGGTGCCCGCCCATCCCGTCGGCGACCGCCCACAACTGCAGCTCGTCGTCGGCGAGGTAGCTGTCCTCGTTGTGGTCGCGCTTCCGGCCCGTGTCGGTCCGCGCCCAGCTCGCGAGCCGCATCGGCACCGATCGTAGCCCAATCGGGCCCGCCGCGGTCACGCGCCGTCCGGGTAGTCGGCAGACTTGTCGGAAAACCCGGAGTTATCGAACCGCAGCAGCCGTCCCTTGCCGTCGACCTTGGTGAGCAAGTTGACCGGACGCGACCAGATCGTCATCAAGTTCTTGAGCGTGTCCGCCGCATAGTCCATCTTGAGATCGAGTCCCTCGTGGCGATGCAAGAGCAACAGCTCGCCCCGGTTTTCGAAATTGCCGTCCTCGACGTAGATGAACGGCTGCCCGCGGTTGGTAAGCGACTGCAGTAGCTGGCGCTTCACCTCCTTGAACTCGCGGGACATGATCTCCCAGTTGCCCGACCGCTCGTTGAAGCCGAACGTGAAGAACTTCTGCTCGTAACAGAATTCGAGCGTGAAGAACTCGTCGATGAACGTGACGTCGTTGTGGAGTCGCCGCACCTCGAAGATCTTCTTCCGCCCGAGGCCGGTCCGCCGATCCCAGTTTTGCTTCTCCTCGAGGGACTCGCACTCCATCCACTCCTTGCCGAACTGGCCGCGATCCCATCGGTACTCGATGTGGCGAAACAGCTCGAGGCCGAGCTTGTACGGGTTGAGCCTGGCGCCGGACGTCGCCAGCACGCCCGCGCACGCATCGGCGTAATCGATGATCTCGGCCGCCGACGCCGCCTTCTCCGTCATGATCTTGGAGTGCCAGTACGACGCCCACCCCTCGTTCATGATCTTGGTCATCGCCTGGGGGGCGAAGTAGTAGGCCTCGTCGCGAATGATCTCCAAGATGTCCCGCTGCCAGCGTTCGACCGGCGCGTAGTCGATGAGAAACTTGAGTACGTCCCGCTGGCGCTCCTCCGGGAACCGCTTGGCCTTCGCCTTGGCCGCCTCCTGCTTTCGCCGCTGGGCCTCGATGAACTCGGGCGGATTGATGTAGTCCTCCATGTAGCCCTTGGCCGGCAGCTTGGGGATTTCCGCGGGCTCATCCGGCTCCCCGTCGAGTTCGCTATCGGCCTTCGGCCGCACGCGCTGGATGTACGGCGACATCGGATCGATGAGGTTCTCGAGCGACAGGCACACGTCGATGAAGTTTTCGACCGCCTCGATGCCGTGCCGCGCGATGTGCCGGCGCACGCGCGCTGCGTGGTTGGCCATCCCGTCGATCATCTTCCGGTTCGTCTTGGAGAAGTAATAGTTGTTCTTGAAGAAGTCGACGTGACCGGTCACGTGCGCCATGACCGTCTTTTGATCGACGAGAGAATTGCCCTCGAGCAAGTACGCGTAGGCCGGGTTGGTGTTGATCACCATCTCGTAGATCTTCTGCAGGCCGTACTCGTAGCCTTTGGACAGTTGCTCGTAGTCCATGCCGAAGCGCCAGTGCGGATAGCGCGTCGGGAAGCCGCCATACGCCGCGACTTCGTTCATCGTCTTGTAGTCGAGGATCTCGTAGATGATGGGGAAGAAGTCGAGCCCGTACTCGCGGGCGTAGCCCTCGATCTCCGCCTGCATGTCCTGCAGGTGCGCGGGCAGCGGCTTGGGTGTCGTCATTTCCCCTGTCCGAGAAAATCTTTGATCGAGTCCATGATCGCGTCCTTGCCTTTGATCTCGGACGTGACCACGCGCTCGTCGTCGCCAAAATGTTCCTGCAGATCCTTGATGAACTGACCGGAGCCGTACGGCGACTCTACTTGGCCGTAACAAAACAGGTTGACGTTCGGCAGGATGCGACTGCGGAGTAGTTCGATGCAAGTGACCGTGTCGTCCACGGACCAGTTGTCGCCGTCGGAGAAGTGGAACGGGTAGATGTTCCACTCACTGGCCGGGTACTCCTCCTCGATCAACTTCGCGCACAGCTTGAATGCCGACGAGATCATGGTTCCGCCGGACTCGCGAGTGCGGAAGAACGTATCGCGATCGACCTCCTTGGCCATCGCGTCGTGAATGATGTACCGAGCCTCGATGCCCTGGTACTGCGAGCGCAGCCATGTGTCGATCCAGAACGACTCGATGCGGACGATCTCCTTCTGCTCGTCGCCCATCGAACCCGACACGTCCATCATGTAGATGATCACCGCGTTCGACTGCGGCTGCGGCTCGGTCCGCCACGATCGATAGCGGCGGTCGTCCCGAATCGGCACGATCACAGGCCGGCGCGGGTCGTACGTACCCATCGCGATCTGGCGGCGCAGCGCCCGCTTGAACGTGCTGCGAAAGTGCCGCAACGACTCCGGCCCGGTCGGGCGCAAACCGGTGTACTTGTCCTTGAACGCGACGATCTTCTCCTTGCCCTTGGGCTCGATGCGCGGCAGTTCGAGTTCCTCGCCGAGGATCTGCGCCAGTTCGTCCATCGACACGTCGACCTCAACCAGGTGGTCGCCCGGACGATCGCCCGCCTGGCCGATCCCCGGCTGCGGCTCCCCCTGGCCGATCGCGTCGCCGACTTCGCCGTCCCCCTGGCCGACGCCGCCCTGCTGTTTGTCGCCGTGGCGAAACCGCGGGATGTCGATCTGCGGCAGCGGGATCGACACGGTCTGCTTGCCCTGGCGGCCGATCATTTCGCCTTGGCTGATGTACTTGCGCAGATTCTGTTTGATCTTGCCGCGAACGATTTCGCGAAACCGCCGGTGGTCGAGGTCGATCTTTTGCGACATCAGAACACCACGTCGGCCATCTCGCCGCGCTCGTTGACGAAGCACAGCCGCCCGCCCTGCCGTTGCGTGCGCTGGACGAGGTCGAGCAAGCCAAGCGCGCGCGACAGCACGCCGGTCGGGTCGTCCGTGCCCAGTTCGACGCACAACCGGGCGAGCAGTTGGGCGAGCGTATGATTCAACGCGACCGTGACCGTCCCCTGTCCCTTGGGATCCATGGCTCCTATCCGGCGGATCGACTCGCGGA